>CAZEQV010000079.1:0-12090 GCA_964514435.1 uncultured Verrucomicrobiota bacterium | reverse complement strand
CAAAGAAAAACAGGCCGCCGCCGCCAAAGCGTGGGCCGACGCCGAAACCGCCGCCACGTACGTGATGTCCGCCGCCACCACGTGCGCCCGGTCGGCGAACGCCGCGACGTTCGTGCGTTTCAGGGCGGGTCGTAGAAATCGTTGAAGTCATCCACCACCGTCACCGTGGCGCCGCGCGCCAGCAACCGTTCGGTGACGTGCGACCCGATGAATCCCGCTCCACCAGTGACGAGCACTTTCATGGCGTGGACCCTACCATGCCGGCCCCGTGCCGGCACGTCTTCATTTCGCGCCGAGGCACCAAAGGAAGTCGTGCGAGCGCACGTAAAGCCGGTTGCCGGCCACGATGAACGGCGCGGCGTAGCTGAAACTCCAGTCAGGATGACCGGTCGACTGAATCACCCGCTCACGCTTCGCCGCATCGCTCGACGCGTTCACCAACTCGCTCTCGGCCACCTTCTTGCCGGCCAGGTCATAGACGCTGAGCACGCCTGTCTTCGGCCCTTCGTCGCCGCTGCCGCGTTTGCTGGCTCCGTCCTTCAACCCATAGACGTGCCCGCCGGCCACGTGCAACATGTGCCCCGTCGGCGGCACCGCGCCGCCGCCCTTGCGCGCGTCGGGGTCGCTGGTCATGACCTGGCCGGTCGCGGCGTCAAGGATCACCCCGCTGCCGTGATAGAGTTTGCCGGCGTGATAAGCGATGGCCGTGTGCGAGTTGACCGGCTTGCCGTTGATGCCGGACCACAACACCGTCGCCTGCAACGTCTCACCCGCCACCGCGAACCGGACCGCGGCGGGCGGCGGCGTCTCGCACTTGCCCTTGTTCTCCCAGCCGCCGTGTTCGCCGCCGCCGGTGAAGAAGACCACGTCGCGTTCGTCGTGCTTGACGATGGCCGTGGCGCCTTCGTTCTTCCAGCCGGCAATCTTGAGCTCCTTGCCGTCCGGCAACAGGAACGCCTTCGGCCCGCTCACCCACAACACGTCGCCGCCCTTCGCGCTGATCACGACCGGCGTGATGATCGTCTCCGTGCCGCACGGGGCGGACCACCGCAGCTTGCCGGTCGCGCGTTCAATCGCCCGCACCAACGCCGTGCTCGAACTGATCACGAGGTCTTTGTAAAGGATCGGCGACCGCCCGTTCCGGCAATACTCGCCCGGCGTCCCCGGCTGGAACGCAACCCAGAGCGGCTTGCCGGCCAGATCAAACGCAAACGTCCCGCCGTACGGGTTCACCGCATAGACCGTCGTGCCGTCGGTGACCGGCGTCGCGAACGCCTCCGCGAAACAACCCGTGCCCGTCCCCCACCCGATCCACCAGTTATCCAGCGTCAGCCCCGCCTTCTTGAGCGGGTCATTCTGGTCGGGCTTGCCCATCGCGTCCTTCATCGCGTGGAACGGCTGACCGGGATTCCCGCTCGAACGGAAGTCGAACCCCAGCGCCTTGAACTGCTCCTCTAGTCCCGTCTTTTTCTCGTGATAGACCTGATACGCCAGCCGGTACGCCTGATGGTACCGGGCGCGCCGCGCATGGTACGCCTTCTGGACCGCCGCCGCGTCAATGCCCGGCACCGCCGCCAAGTGATTCAGTTCCCGCGCCCACAACTCCTTGCCCGTCTCCGCATCGAAGCAGCGCAACACCGGGAAATCGTGTTTGGGGTCTGGCTCCGTCGTCAACAACACGCACTGGCCGGCCACGATGGGCTGCGAATGGCCCCAGTTCGGCAGCGGCGTCTTCCAAAGCACATTCTTCCCCGACTTCTCGTCGCACGCCGTCGGCGGCTTCGCGTCCGGGAAGACCGACGTCCCATCGCCCCGGTACCCAGAGGTTTGTTGGCCGATCGCGTTGCCGGCAAGGAAGAGAAGTCCAAGGAGGAGGTAGTTCATGACTGTTATTGTGCCGGAGGAGCCGCGCTTGTGTCAAGTGGCGGGACGCCGCTTCTACTTGCGCATCTGCGCCACTGCGGCCCAGGCGGCTTCGTGGATCGCGGCTTGTTCTTCGGCGGTCATCGTGACGGGCGGTTTCGGCGGCGCGTCTTTGCCCTTGGGCGGTTGGTTCAGGTGGGCGAAGATTTGTGCGGGTGCCGGCAACTTGTCGGGCTTCTGGTCGAGCAACGCGAACGCGACTGTGCAGGCGAACAGGTACGAGTCGCGCGGCGACGGATGACCATCGGTCAAGTCCACCGGCAGATGGATGTCCAGGCCGGGATGGTTCTGGCGGAGGATGGCGAAGGCCAGGTACGTCGGCGCCATCACCGCGCCGTGGGCCTTGGTCAGTCGGCGACATTCGGCATCGAGCAACTTGAACTCCATCTCGAAGTCCGCCGCCAACTTCTTGACCGGCTCGGTCTTGCCGCGCTTCATCGGCAGGTGTTGACCACCCGGCAACACGCAAAACACCAGCCGTGCGCCCGCCTGTTTTGCCGCGGCGACGTAGCCGGCCACGGCTTGGTCCGTGAGCGCCTGTTTGTCCCTGTCGCGTTTGTCGGTCACGTACCGCAGGTCGAGTTGGACCATCACAAGGTCAGCCGGCCGGCCCTGCACCGTCTCGGCGATCTTGATCGCGCGGGGATTGTCGCGCCAGTTCGTGTTACTCACCGTGCCGCGGCCGGTAATCCAGCCGACGCTGCCCGATTTCCAGATGCCAATCGTGTCGCCATGCGCGCCGATGCCGAGTGGCAACCGCGTGTACCCCGGCTGGTCCGGTTGCGCCGCCGCCAACAAGCGCAGGACCATGCCGGGCGTGTCGTTGAACCCGGTCATGTAATCGCCATACGTCAGGAACAGGCGTTGGGGTTCGGCGTGCAGGTTGCCGGCAAGGAGCGCCGCCGTGAGGCTGACGGCTGGTTTCATTTCTTCGTCTCCGCTTGCAGTCGGGTGCCTTCTTCGAGGCACCAGAGGTAATTGTTCGAGACGACGTAGAGCCGCGGGCCGGCCATGTTCATCGGGCAGGCGTAGCTCCAGTTCGCGCCGAAACCCTGGCTGGCCCAACGTTCCCGCTGCTCGGCGGTCCAGTCGGCGGGATCGTCCTCGTCGAGCGTGTTGGCGGCGACCAGCTTGCCATCCAACGAATAGACTTCGCCCACGCCGGCGGGGCGACCCGGTTCGCCCTTCTTGCCGGGCCCGCCCGTGGCGCGCAGGCCGTACAAATGGCCGTTGGCGACGAACAACAGATGCCGGCTGTCGGGACTGCGGCGCGGGAAGGGCTTGACGACACGTTCATCCAAGTCGCGCTCCTGAATCCGGTCAGGCGACTTGCCGCCGATGACGCCGCCGGTGGCCGGGTTGAATTGCACGCGCTTCGCGAACAGACGCCCGTCGTGAAACACCGCGCAGACCTCGCCGCCCCAATCGCCGTCGCGGTCGCTCAGCCACAGTTCCTTGGCGACGATGTCGTCCCCGGCCGCCTCCAGCCGGTACGCCCACCGGGCCGAGCCGCCATCCGAACTGCCATTGCCAAACACGGTGCCCGTTGCCGCGTCCACGCCGAGGCTGCCCAACGATACCGGGAACGTCGCCGAATACAGTTTGCCGTCGGCCACGCGCACGCACCGGCCCGAGGACAACAGCAGCACCGGTGTCGGGCCGATGTGGAGGATGATGGGCGAACTGCCGGGGCGGCTGAGCGCCTTGTCGCGGGTGTTGAGCGCCCGGTCCAGCGGCGCGTCGTCGAGCTTCCAGACCAACGCGCCGGTGCGCTTGTTCCAGGCGTGGACCGGATGCGGCCGGCCGGCATCGGTGTCGAAGTTCGCCGTGAGCAACAGGTCGCCGTAGAGTCGCGGCGAAGAGAGATGTTCCCGCGGCACGCCTGACCCGCTGGAGACGATCCAGCGCCGTTTGCCGGTCGCCAGCTCGTAGCAGGCGACCGTGTTGTGGTTGTTGTGGACATAGACGCATTCGCCGTCGCTGACCGGCGTGGCGAACGCGTCGCCCACCGTGCTGCTGCCCTGCGAATCGTGCGGGCTGACGGTGTGGAGGCCGAGCTTGCGCGCGTTGAGCCGTTTCTCGGTGTCCTTGAACCGCGAACTGGTGTCCTTGATGTACCGCAACAACCCGTAGCCCGGCTTGACGCTGTTCAACTCCATGTCGAACGCTGCCATGCCCTTGTTCACTGCCGCCAACGCCGGGTCGCCTTCGGCATACGCCTTGTTACCCAACGTCCGCGCCGCCCGGTACGCGCAGCGCCAACGGTCCTTGAGCCAGCGGAAATCCGCCGTCACCGCCGCGCGGTCCGCTGCCGACAGATTCGGGAACGCATCGAGCGGGTTGACCTCCGCCCACCACACCAACGCGCCCGTGTCGGCATCGAAACAGTTGAGCATCGGCCAGAGCTGGTCCTCGTACTGTTCGGTCATCATCAACACCCGGTTGCCCACGGGCACCGGACACCCGTAGCCCCAATTCGGCAACGGCGCTTTCCAACGGATGTTCTGGCCGGTCGCCCCGCTCCAGGTCAGGGGCGGTTTCGCGTCCGGCACCACGCCCGTCCCGTCATAACGGAACCCGATGCCGGTTGGCGGGACTTTATCCGGTGGCCGGTAATCCGCTGCGGCGACAGGCAGGCAGGTTGCTGCCAGCAATGCGAGTTGATGCAGAAGTGCTCTCATGGGTTCCTCCGGCGGACGGCGTTCCACGTCGCCGTGTTGAAGATGGTTTCCTTGGCTGGCGACATCTCGTGAGCCGAGAAGTAGAACAGGCATTGGTCCATTGGCAACGCAAAGGCCTGATCCACCACCGCCAAGTACTCGGCCAAGTCCTCATCGCGGTGTCGCTGCGCTTCCGGCAGGAACACCGTCTTCTTGCCGGCCGCTTTCAATACCGGATGAAACGCCGCGTGCGTGGTGAAGATCGTGTTCTTCATCCGGTGCATCTGGTGACTGTCCCGCCGCACATGCCCGTCAGCGCCGAGGTAGTCTATCCAGCGCGTGTGCGCCAACCCTGGCGCCAAGTGCAGCCCCGCCGCCTCCGCAAACAGGCTCACCACCAGCTTCGGCTGCAGCGACTTCGCAAACGCGCTCATCTCATCGAGAAACTGGATGACATCCTCCTGTGCTGGCCGCGGTTCATCCCAGATCAACCCGTCGAATTCGAACTTTTCGAACAGCGTCCGCAATGTCTCCTCGAAATGCTGGCGCACTGCCGGGTGACGCGGGTCGCACGCGCCGAGCGGCTTGCTTGCCGGCAGGAGCGCCTCGGGATGTTGCAGCGTCCACGCCGAGAACCCGTCGAGCCAGCCGGCCACCAACCCGCACCAGCGATTGGGCACCGCGTGGACCTGCAGCCCGTGCTCGTGCGCCATCTGAACCACGTTGCGCAGTCGCTGGTGGTGCCAGTTGACCAGTTGATCTTCCTGCACGCAGACCGAAACCGCGTGCACGCCCAACTCGCGCATCAACCGCAGATCGTCCGCCACGTGCCGGACGAGCAAGCTGTGATTGTGTGGCGCGTAGTAGTAGCAGTTGATCAAAATGACTTACCGGGTCGCTGGCTGCCAATTGCCCGCCCCGAAGCAGTACAGGTACGCGCAGGTCCGCACAAAGATGCGGTTGCCAAAGGCGGTCGGCTGCGACCAGCCAGCGAAGATGCCGGGTTTGCCGAAACGATCCAGCGCCGCGGCCTTGACCGTGTCGGGCAGCGCGCCTTCCAGCACCACGCCGTAATCGGAATACGAGCCGTCGTAGGCATCCAAACCAATGACGAACCCGCGATGGCCAAACCGGTCTTTGGACGGCAAGTCGACGCCGCGATAGACGACCATCCCATCCTGGGTGATGAATCCCGATTGGTAACCATACGTAGCACGCCGGGTGATCTGGCGGTCATCCTTGCCGGTCGTGAGGTGCCAACTCAGTCCACTGCGGAACGGGATGATCCGATCCTGCCACGCGATCAGCGATAGATCGGCGGCGTGGCCGGTGTTCTCCACGGTGCCCGCATGCTTCGCCACTCGGCCGGTCCGTTCCCACAGCCGCTCGGTCTTCAGTTCGCCACCGGCCAGGCTGAGGCGCAGGGCCAAGCCATGCACCGACACGTAGATGTCGCCGACGGCAACGGCCGTGCCGTAACTTGGGCTGTAATCGGGATGCTGGGCCTTCTGGAACGGACTGGTCCAGCCCAAGACCCGACCGTCCTCGACCCGCACGACATGCCCCGAGGCCACGACCACGACCGGCACCTGTTGTTTGCTCACCGAGTCGGCGAGCGTCATCGGCACCGGCGTGCCGCCCGGCCCCATGTGGCCGCCAAAGCCACGTGGGCGCTCCGTGTCCACCAACTGATCGTCGGGATCACTCCGCGCCTGGTCAATCGGATGCTTTTCCACCTTCACCGTGGGTAAAGTCGCCGTCCACCGCCTGGCCCCGGTGGCGCAGTCGTAAGCAAAAACCGACTGGCTGGTCACGTTCCAGTAGATCAACTTGCCGGCGACGATGACCGGCGAGGCCAGATGCCGGTGGGTGCCTTCGTTGGTCGGCCCGCCGAGGCGCGCCCCAACCTCCATGTCAGCCGCCCAGCGCAACCGGCCATCCAGTTCGTAACACACCACGGCATCCGGCGCGGCGACCGCATACACTGCCGTGCCGTCCCCGACGGGAGAGGCCCACGTGTTGCCATACCACGGGAAATCCTTGTTGTGCGGATGGATGAAGGCGCGCGACTTCAAGGCGGCCTTGAACTCCTTAATCCGTTGGGCGTTGCCGAACCGGCCGGCCTGACGCCAATAGACATTGGGACACATGACCTTGTACCCGGCGGCCCCGGCCTGCTCGTAGAGCGCCTTCCGTTCGGGCGGCACAGCCGAGGCCGGGTTGTCGGCCGCTCCCTTGAACCCGGCCAGTACCTGGCCGCGTTCTGGATCCCAGAACACTCGGTTCCACCACGCCCACGCCTCGGCCCAGCCGCGCACCTCGGCCATGCGGATCTCCTGGATCGCCGCCGCCTGGGCTTGATCCTTCCACGCCAGTAGATGATCAATTGGTTTGATCCAATCCACCTTCCCACTGGGGATGTCCACACAGACCAGTTGGAACTGGCCGCGGCTCATCGTCGTTGCCTCGCAGGTGACGAAGACCTTGTCGCCCACCGCGACCGGCGCGCAGTGCCCCCAGGCCGGCAAGGGCACCCGCCAACAGGCGTTGACCTGGGCACCCGGCGGGAAAGCCAGTTGCTGCTGTCCCTTGCCGAGATCGAGAGGCCTGATCTCATCCGGCAGCTTCGCATCAGCATCAATCCAGGCAAAACGGCGCACGAGATTGCGCGCCGGCATCACGCCCTGATACGTGTCGCCACGCCAGGTGCTGATGAGCGGCGGTTCAACCGCCCCGCCCATCACGGGTACGGCCAACAGTCCTACCAGCAGCGCTTTGTTCATGGAGTTCTCCTTTCGTTCGATTGTCCTGAAAGCCCCGCCGACCAGGACGGTGGCCGACAAACGCCTTCCGTCCACTGACCGGTCAGCCGCAACTCGTGGCGGATGACGGCGGCGTCCACCGCGCGAGTATCACCGCCGCGTTGCGCCGCCAACGCCGCCGCGGCCCCGGCCGCCTGGCCGATGGCCGTGACCGTGCTCATCACCCGGTAACTGGAATGCGCCACGAAGTCGCCGGAGATGCAGCGGGAACCGAGCAACAAGTTGGCGAAGCCCGCTGCCCGTAGGCACCGGTAGGGAATGTGATAGTACTGACTGTTGGGAATGCGCTGCAGGCGTGTCGGTCCGCCGTCGGGATCGTGGATGTCAATGTCGTAGGCCCCCGCCGCCACCGCGTCCTCAAACCGCGCCTCGCCGAGACAATCCTCGCCGGTCAGGATGACATCACCGACGACTCGGCGGCCCTCGCGCACCCCCAGCCACGGCGAAATGAAGGCAATCTCAGCGGCAGCAAACGCCGGATGCTGACGAATGGCCGTGAAAGTCTGCCGCACGAGTTGTTCCGCTTCCGCGCGGCCGCCTGCCACACTTGCCGGATCCCACGGCGTCACGGCAAACACATGGTTCGCATTGAACAACAGCACGCGGCCATCCGGGTACGGAAACGCGCCGACGCCGAAATGGCCCGCTCCGACAATCCCCGCCGCCCGCGCCGCCGCCAGCGTTTCGTTCAACTCCCCCCGCAAACTCCGGTAGCCCCCCCACGTATTCAGTCGCGGATTGCGCAGTCGCGCCGGCTCAAACCCGCGCACGCCGAACGTCAACGTGGCCGGCATCAGCCTGCCGTCACCGGCCCGGCCCACCGCAAACTCCGCGCCGGCCAGCGCGGCAAGATGGCCGTCCGCCGTGCCATCCACCAGTACCCCCGCGCGCGCCACCGCGCCGCCCGTCAATCGCACCGCCGCGATGCGCCTGCCGGCGGGCGCCGCGACCACCGTTACCGCCTCTACCGCGCAAAGCGTACGCGTCTCAATGCGCGGTTCGGCAGCCAGCAGTTGCTGGTAGCGCCGAGCCAGTGCGCGATGGTCGTAGCTCGGCAACAGGTCGTCATCGGCGAACTCACCCCGCCACGCGTACGCTTCCGGAAACAACTCTTGGTGCAAACCGCGATTGATCGGCTCATGCGTGTCGCGCCGCTGGAACTTGCAGACCAACCCCACCGGCGAATGCACCCCGGTGCCGCCGATCTCCGCGGCGCGTTCGACGAGCAAGACCCGGGCGCCTTGACGGGCCGCCTGGACCGCCGCGCAAATCCCGCCGCAGCCGGCCCCAGCCACCAACACATCCGTTGTCGTCTCGTCAGAATCCATCGTGGCCGGGCGATTATGCGCCAGGCAGTCCTGCGTTGACAACTGTCGGAGGTGCTAAAAGAATAGGCCCAACCTGCTATGAGCCATCTGCCCGGCCACTTGGCGTCGCTGCCCGACGACTGGCTCCAGTCCGGTCCTGACGAAGCCGAACGCCTGCTCACCGAGCTCGCCCGCCGCTGGAAAGTGCTGGTCACCGTCCACGATCTGGCGGAGGCACTGACGTTGCGCGACGGGACGCGACTGCTGCCGGCCCCGTGGTTCGGGCATCGTCACCCCGTCTGTCGCCGTGGTCGCGCCCAGAATCCCCATGTCGAGCGATGCTGTCTCGACCATTGTTGGAAGGTCGTCAACGCCCGGGCCAGCCAAGCAGAACACGCCTTTCGCCACCGTTGTTGGCGCGGCCAGCAAGAACTGGTCATCCCGATTCACGACGACGGTATCCATTGTCTCACTCTCTTCCTGAACCCACATGGCCCCGCCCGTGCGCCGGCCGTCCCAACGCTGCCCGAACGGCTGGCGCGCACCCGTTGCCGGGCGTTGCTGGCCGAGGCGCACCTCATCGGCCACCGGCTCATTCGGATCGCGGAGGAGTTTCAAGGATTGACCGGTAAGGATCCGCGCCAGCGCACACTGCGCCGGTTGCTCGCGTTTCACAGCCAAAACCCGATTGACCGCGCCACGGTCGCCACCGCCTTGGGTGTCTCGCCCTCGCGCGCGAGTCATGTCGTGCAGGAGTTGTTCGGCAAGTCGTGGCGGCGATTGCTGGCCGAGGCCCGCTTGGAGCGGGCCAAACGGCTCTTGCGGCAGGAATCGCTGAAGGTCGCACAAGTCGCCGCGCTTTGCGGGTACAGCGATCCCAACACGTTCCATCGCGCCTTCCGCAAAGCCGTGGGGTTGAGTCCGCGGCGCTGGCGTCAGGCGCGGCTGCGCCATCTCTCGTGTCCGGTCGCGTGAGCGAGCTATCCTGTCCGCGCGCCGTGTCATGGCGGCTTGCCGATCGCGCCCTCCACACCAACGGAGGTTCTGGCCCGTCGCCCCGTCCTAAGCCAGCGGCGGCTTGACTCCCAGCACCACGCCCGTCCCGTCGTGCCGAAACGCAACCCCCGTCGCCGGCCCCTTCCCCGGTGCCCGGTAATCCGCCGCCACCGCCAGGACACTGAGCAACCAGAGCGCGCGATTCATGGAGGATACCAACCCCGCCCCGTGCCCTTGGTTGCCCGCAAGGAGTTGGAACCACGGACCACACGGAACGACACGGAAGCAACGCCACCGTCCCGGCGGCCTTGCCGGTGACTTCGCTTCCTTCGTTAGCTTCTGTTCAGCCCCGCCCCGCCGCCAACGCCCGCCGAATCCGTTCCAGTGCCTTCTTTCCGCTTTCCGCTTCCCGCTTGCCGGCTGCCAACTCATGTTCCCAGATGCGCACCACGCGCCACCCTTGCCGGCGCAGTTGCCGGTTGACGAGCCGGTCCCGCGCGGTGTTCCCGGCCAGTTTCTGCAGCCAGAAGGCCCTGCCCGTCTTGAGTCTGGTACTTGGCGTCTCTGCGTCTTGGCGTGCAAATGCCCGGACTGCCTTCGCGTACGTGCAATGCCACCGGCACCCGTGCCAGAAACAGCCGTCCACAAACACCGCCACCCGCTGCTTCGGAAAAACGAAGCCGGTTCGGAGGTCTCCCGTGACCGCTCTGGAGTGAACCGCCAAGACGCCAAAGATGCCAAACCGGGTCGTTGGTAAGGATAGACCGCCGGACTGTCCACTTACATTACGTCTAAAAACATTCCCCGGTTTTCTAGGAGGTGTTGAAAAGGCGGAATTGAGCGGTTGAATCCGGCGGTGAACTGGGGCGACACCAAGCGCATTTCATCCCCAGCCGGGACAGCAATACGCGCAGTCCATCGGCCAGCGCGTAATAGTGAAACTCCGGAACGCCGAAGAAACGATTCGCTACCTTCGTCACCCGCGGGGCAGCACGGCCAACTTCAATGATTCGCCCAGCCACACCGCCGCAAAGTACGCCGCTGCCAACACCAACGCCGCCAGATTGCGCAGACGGTCGTAAATAGACGCGCATCAATCATTCGCCATCTACAGGGGGGATCGATATGCTGTCACGGCAGTATGAACCCTGTGTTTGCCCACGGAAACCAACGAACGGCGCAACGACTGCTCCGGTTGCGCCGCCAAGCCACCCACGAGAAAGTTCCACGTGTCGCGCAGCGGCTGCACGGCATCCTTCTGAGTCTCGAAGGTCACACGCCCCCGCAGATCGCCCGCTTGCTCAAAGTGCATCGCAGCACGGTGCCACTCTGGATCGAGCACTGGAATCAGCACGGCGACGAAGGTCTCGGGGAGGGACTGCGGACGGGACGACCCCCGCGGCTTGATCCCAAGCAACGGGAAACGCTCGCGGACATTTTGGACAGTGGTCCCGTGGCCTACGGTTTGGAAACCGGCATTTGGACTTCCCCCTCGATCGCCCAGATCATTCGCGAGGAGTTCGGGGCGGACTATCACCCGGGTCATGTCCGCAAACTGCTCCGGCAACTGGGCTACTCCGTGCAACGGCCCACGACGCGACTCGTGCAGGCCGACCTCCGCCAAAAACGCAAATGGGTGCGTTCCACGTATCCGAATCTAAAAACAACGCCCACACCGAAGGGGCGGTGATCGTCTTTACCGACGAGGCGTCGTTCCGGCAAACACCCACCTTGCCTGCGACTTGGGCGCGGCGCGGCAGCCAACCCCAGATTGCGACGCGCGGGGAACGTAACACGCAGAAGATCTTTGGGGCCGTGAGCTTGCCGGCGGCGCGCTTCATTTATCTGCACCAGCAAGACTATTTCCAATGGGAAACGTATCTGGCGTTTGTGGATCAGGTGTTGGTGCCGGCGTTTTACCGGCGGGGGCACCGGATCTATTTGATTCAGGACAACGCTTCCTCTCACAAGAAGCGGGAAACCTACGAGTGGTTTGCCAAGCATCGGCGCTATCTCGAAGTGTTTCAATTGCCGCCGTACTGGCCCGAACTGAATGCGACGGAGCGGATTTGGAACTACACGCGCAAGCACGCCACGCATAACCGGTTCTTCGAACAACCGCGCCAACTCTGCCAGGCCTTGTTCCGAACGTTTGCGCGCGTCCAGCAGCCTCCCGAGGAGATTCAGAACCTCATTCAGCCCTTTTTCTGAGCAAGATGTCGAATTACTTAGGCGCGTTTATATAGAATAGGCTCTTAGCGCTCTGGGCGCAACCGGGTGGGCTGTGGGGCGGCCCGATATGACAGCGGGCTCGAAGCCCATACGCATAATCGGCCTGCCCCGAGATGACTGGCCCTCTTGCACTGCCGGATTGGTTGATGG
>CAZEQV010000078.1:0-12128 GCA_964514435.1 uncultured Verrucomicrobiota bacterium | reverse complement strand
TCCACCGATGCCGCAGTCACTGCAACCTGAAGACCGGTGAAATATGCAGGTTAGCCCGGCAACGTTGGGATGCCGTGAGCGGTTGTTTTCAGCAAATCTTGGATTCGGAAGAGTTCGTGCCTGCAGTCCGGTTGGCCGCTGTTGAGGCGTTGGCTCAGGCGAGCGGCGAATCAGCCTCGTTATTGCTCCGCGCCGCAGCGGACTCAGATTCAGAAGTGCGCGCGGCGGCGGCTTGGTCACTGGCCATGACTGACGAGGACGGTGGACTTGGTAATGAGCTATTGACTCGTCTGAAAAGCGAAAGTGTCCCGACAGTTCGATCGGGACTCTATCAGGCGTTGGTCACCCAGCAGTCGTTCGATTTTGCATCGGTCATGCCGGTCATTTTACGGGAGGAAAACACCGAAACACGCCTTGCCGGATTCGGACTGTGGGCGGCAGCGGTCAGGAACGACGATTCCGGACTGCTGGCGCGTCAGTTTGATCTTCAGGCGGTGCCGGAACTGGCGGAGAGAGCACTGACGTCGCCGCAGACCCATGAGAGCTTGAGCGCTGTCATTGCGTTGCGGCGTTCGAAAACCGAGGCGGCAAAGTCCGCGTTACGTGAAATCGCCATGCATTCTGGGGATGGGAAGGTTGTCGAAGCAGCACAAGCGGCATTGAAAGCGCCGGTGCCATGAAGAGATGCGTCGTTGAAACAACAAAACAGGAGAAATGAAGATGAAATGGTTATTGGTTGCAGCATTGTTGATGGGAGCTCTTGCCACATGGACGTGGGCCGAACCACCGGCCAGCGGGGTCTATTCGAATAGCTATGCCGGTCAATTATCCATCTGGGATGTGACTGGGAACTATTCCGACAGCCTGCTGGGCGGTCAGTTGGACGGAGACTATACGCTGTCCATGGACAACCAAGGCAAGCTTGCCGGGCAGGGCTCCGCAAACTTCTACGAAAGCGGTTTGGACATCGATTTAGACTTCGCGATTGCGGGTGCCGTGAAAAAGGTCGGTGATTCAACAGATGTGCTTTTCACTCAAAATGTCAGCGGAACTGTTGACTACGAGAACAAGCACTTCAAAGTTACCGGCAAGATCAAGTATCACCTGACAGCGGATCCCGTGACACGCATGATGTCGGGAAGTATCTCCGGCAATATTTGCATAGTCGGCAAAGGTTGCGCCTCATTGAAAGCGCTCAACTACGGCGACCCCCTCTACTTCGAGACCGAGATTGACGACTTCAACATGGACGGGTCGTGGGACCTCATCCTCAACGTAGAGAATGTGGACGGGAAGAACTTGGTGGCACAAGCCAAAGTGGCCTTGTCCAATGGGCGTTCCGTGACCTTGAATGGTGCCGGCAAATATTCTGACAAGACTGACACCTCCAAAATCAAGGCGAAGGGAATGACATCCGACACCGTTGGATCGAAACTGAGTTTGATGGCCACTGGAGCTGGGTTGGATATTGTCGCCGGCAAGGGAAAACTGTTTGGTCAGAAGACCGTCATCCCCAATCCGTAATCCATCGTAGAGGCTGCCAGCCGCCTCATTTCACCGGCTCGAAAACTTCCTCGGTTTGGCCGTGATCGGTGGCGCGGCGCACGAAGCCTTTCTGGATAAGTGCGCCGATGATCCGACCGGCGGTGACCCGGTCCACACGCATTTCGTGGACGAGTTCCGCTTCCGTGATTCCCCTGCCCCGCGCATGAAGTATGTTCAGGGCTTCTTCAATCGGCAGTTTGTACCCGTGGTACAGGAAGAGGAAACCAAACATCATCAGCACTGCGCCGATGAAGACCGCCCGGTAGCCGGTCAGGGGTATCGGGATGTTGGACATCAGATCAATGATAGTGAACAACCCCACCAGAATCAGCACGAGGCCGGTCACCTTGATAAGCTTGCGGCGGCGATGAAACGCAGCCGGATTGAATGGGGACGGACTGATGGAGGGGGGTTGGCTCATGGCGCTGTCGGTGACAATTTGAGTGAGGGTTGTTGGTTCAGTTTCTGCAGCACGCCCATCGGGGCAATCGTACCGGCTCTTTCGAGGTCGGTCCAAAGCGTACCGGGTCCCGCGTAGATCAATGAGAGTCGCAGCTTGTCCGGCAAGCTCTTGGCAAACTGAAACGCCACGTAATCGCTGGCGCCTCCAAGCGCTTGCACTTGCAAACTGTAGCCTTCGCCCTCCGCTTTGCCTTTCATCTCCACAACTTTGGCCTCGGCCGCACCTACTTTACGCATCGTATCAGCCCGGATCGTCGCCGTCTGTTGGGCGAGGTCGGCGACGAGCAATCGGGTTTGTGCCGCAATCTCGTTGACGATTTTCTCCTGTTCGGCGCGGATGTTGCCCTCGATCCGTTGCGTTTCGAACTCCACGAGTTGTTCGACTTGGCGAATCTTGCCAATGGTCTCATCCAATTCCGCTTTCTTGGCTTCGGTGGTGGTTTTCTCGGCGTTGGTGGTGTTCCATTCGGACGCGATGCGTGAATCTTGAATCGGGCCGGAGATGTTGTCCGGTACCAACGTGTCCTGCACGAGCGCCAAGTCCACTTGCAGCTTCTTCTCACGCAGCGTGGTTTCGATTGTCTCTTGAAACGCGCGCTGAAATTCCTCGCGTTTCGCGCCCACGATGAAATCCACGGCGCCGAATGTGGAACCCTTGATGCGGGCCGTGCTGTTGATTTGCGGGATGAGAATGTTCTCCTCGATCTTCTTGATGTTACCGTACCGGGACACGACGGATGGCGCGTCTTGCGGCAGCAACTGCCACAGCAATGTCACGTCGAGGATGATTTCAAAACCGTCACTCGACGGGAACTTCACCGCCGGCAAGATCGCCGCCTGGGCGGCGCCGGTCGAGAATGCCGGTTTCTGTTGTCCCGATGTTTGCGTCTCGGGCAACCGGCCCGCATGGGCCATGGTGATTTGGTTGAATCCGATTTCGATGCTTTCCACGGAGAACGCTTCGGGGTTCAAGGCATAGAACCCGGGCTGCAACACCGTCTTCTGAACGCCGCGCTCACCCGGCTCGGCGAGTTGTTCGTCGGAAGGCTTGCCGGAACGGGCGGTGACGACGCCGACATATCCCGGCTCGATCTCCACCATTTTCACGGCGCGAATCTCATACGCGTAAGGGTTTCGTCTGTACGTTCCGGGCAGGAGCACCTCGCGCTGGATGCCGCGTTCATCAGGTCCGGCAAGGAATTCGCCGGGTGGAAGTTCTTTGCCGTGTTTGTTGATGACCACGCCAATCTCGCCGGCTTTAATTACAATCTGGTCGCGCAATTGGCGCTCGTAGAGGAATGGGTTTATGAAATGACGACCTGGCCCGAGCGGTTCAAGCAGAACGCCTTTTTGACCTGGATTGGCGATGATCTGACCGGGGGGCATTTCCTTGCCGGTCTTGGCCACCAAGATCAGCATTTTGTCCGGCGGCACATCGGTATTCTCCACCACCCACACCCAAAAGCCTTGATAGATCACCACGTATCCAAGGACGATCACTGTCGCCAAACCGACCACAGTTTTGAAGAGTGATGATTTCACTTGGACACCCCCTTCCCGCCGTCTGGCCTGGACAATAGGTTAAACGGTTCCGCCAATGGACCGTCCGTGTTTGACAGGATGTTTTCAATGTTGGGAGCCACCTTCCCAAGGTAAAGATACCGGGCATAGGCCGCTCCACTGCCGAACGGCGCCACAATCGCCTTCAACGCGTTGGCTTCGGCGGTGCGTGTGTAGGTAATCACGTCAGCCGCGCCCTTGCCGGTCGCGAGAATGGCCATCGCCTGCTTCTCCGCCGTCTCCAAATCTTTGCGCGCCACTTCCAAGTCACGTTGCGCCGCGATCACCTGCACTTGTTGTTCCTTGGTGGCCTTGATGGTGTCGGTCTTCTTGGCGGTCTCGGCTACGACGACGCGCATCTTCTGATCCTGCATCTTGCGTTGCTCGGCCACTTTCGCATCCGACATCGCGCGCTCAATCTCTTGCAGATACTTGCCGCGCGTTTGGATGGCGATTTCGCGTTCCCGGATCGGTTCGGCGATCTTGATGGGCGGCTCGATTTCGCTGATGAGGGCCGCTTTGATGAGTATCCCTTTCCGCACCGATTCGGAAGTGATGTGCCGGCTGAATTCATCTTGGAACGCTTTGCGGACCGTGCCGCTGATCACGTCGGCGGACGTGTATTTGGATCCCTGGATGCGGCTCATGGAAAGCGCCGACCGGAGAATGACCTTGTTCACAATATCCATTTCATCTCCAATCATCACGAAGACTTCCGGTGCCTTCACTTCTTCAATCGCCCATTCCACCGCGCCCTTCACGGGAAACCGAAAGCCATCCCGCGACAGGAAACTGATCTCGAACTCCGTCTTGTGACTCTTGACCACCACCACATCCACGCGGTGTGAATATGGGTTCAGGTAGTAGGTGCCGGGGCGTAACGGCGAACTCTGCACGCCGCGTTCCCCTTCGTTCACGAGAAACGTGTTGGGCTTCTCCGGCAACTTTCCGTATCGCAACGTCACCACCCCAACCTCGCCGGGTTCGATTTTCACAGCCGGTCGCTTTTCAACCCGGTAGGCGTACGGGTTGACACGGTAGGTGCCGGGCCGCAGCGGTTCGTCAATGATTCCGCGATACATGGCACCGTCTGGTTCTTTCATCTTCACCAAGAACTTGCCCTCGGGCGGTGGCGTCCCGAACTGGCGAATCATGATGCCAACCTCACCTTCCTTGATTTGAATGAGGGGCACGATCTCCCATGACCAGAATACCGGGTTGAAAAAATACCGGCCCTCACTGAGCGGCTCCAACTGAATGCCCTTTTGTCCCGGTTTGGTGGCGATGATGTCATCGGCTGGCATGTCTTCGCCCGATTTGGAGACCAGAACGGCGCAGAATCCCGAAGGCGGTTCAATCCGACAGAAAAACCAGATGAACACGAACAAGAACACGGCGCTGATGGCCAGCACGACCAAACCGACCAAGGCAAACCGGGCGAAATCGAACCCATACCTTGCCCCGCCTGTGTCTCCTGAACCGCCGCCGCCATACCTGTTGCTGCTCATGACAAGTGCCTCCGTGGTTGACCGTCTGAATACCGCCTCAAAAACGAAAGTGCAAGACAAGTCGCCAATATGGCCGCGGTTGCCCGCGGCGACCTTGACCGGTCACGTCTGATCCATCACACTGTCCGCATGAGCATCACCATCTATCAAATACCCCACAGTCCATTTTGCATTCCGGTCACCAGCGCGCTGCGAGCGTTGCGGGTTGCCTTTCGCGTGGTGAACATTCCCAACTCGGACCGCTCCTCGATCATTCGGCTTACCAAAGGCGCATACTACCACGTTCCCTTGCTCATGGACGGCGCCAAAGCCGTTTATGAAACCGGCCCCGACACCCAAGACATCGCGCAACACATTGAAAGACGCTTTGGACACGGGCGTCTGTTCCCCGCCCGCCTTGCCGGGCAGCAAGCCATCTTTCTCCGCTACATTGAGAACGACATTGAATCCCTGAGTTTTCGTCTCTCCGATCCGCCTTACATTCGCAGCATCTCCGATGTTGTGGCGCGCACCCTCGTCATTCGCCACAAGGAACGCAAGTTTGGCCGCGGTTGCGTCGAACAATGGGAGAAACAAGCGCCACAAATCCGCCAACAATTTCAGACACTACTGTTGCCGTTCGACCAAATCCTGCAACATTCCCCCTACCTGTTTGGAGATGCGCCCGTGTACACGGATTTCGCGCTCCTTGGCATTACCGGCAACCTGACCTACCGCAACCACAACACACTGCCCGCCCGGCTCAAAGCGTTGCGCCAATGGGAAAAAAGGATGCGCGCCTTCCGTTGGCCGGCTCAGTGAAACTTCACCGACACACGCATCGGACCGCCCGGCAGTCCTGTGTACACGACCGACACCGTCTGACCCGCGCGCGGCGGTTGCGGCTGGCTGAATGATCCCAAACTGATCACGTCCCCGGTGCGCAACCTTTTTCCTTGGCGCTTCAACTCTTCGGCCAGCCAGATGACCACCTGGAACGGGTGCCCCAAAAGCGAAGTGCCCGGTGCCCTCCCATATTCCTGCCCGGTTTCGTCGGAAGTCACCACTGTCATCTTTCCCACCGCGCGGACAAATTCCTCCGTGGCCTCGACCAAGACTGGTTGGCCCAACACACCCAGTCTTGCTCCCATGTTGATCGCTGCCATGCTGGCGCCGTTGATCGGTTCGCCTTCTTCAAACAGCAAATCCGGTAGCTCGATAAGCGGCATCAAATTCCGCAAATGACCGGCCACTTCCAATACCGTCCTGGCCTCGTTGATCTGTTCGTCGGCCACCGTCACCAGCAAATCACCCTCAAAATGCGGTCGGGCACCGAACGCCGCCGGGACCACGGCGCCGTCCGGCAACAGCATTTCCCGGCACAAAATCCCCCGTGCCGGTCCGTTCATCCCGAACAACTCCTGTGTGATCTTACCGGTCAATCCCACCTTGTAACCGCATCTCGCGCCCCATCGCGGTTCCAACAAATCCACCAACTCCTCCTGCATCCGGTACGCTTCCGCCAACGTCAGATGGCGCGGGAAGCTCTTGATGGTGCGACCATTCGCGAACGCCTCGCTTACCGGTTTCATGCGCGAGCCTCCCGGACCCGTCGCGCAACTTGCCATGATGAGCAGCGCGACTGCGAACCCGTTTCGCCAACCGAATGTGTTCATGCCTGGCCGACTCCCATGCCGGCATCCTATCACCCTTGGGCGCGCCGTCAAAGTGGTTGCGCCATCCTTCACTCCTGTTATGCTGAACAGGGAGACAATGAACATGAACCACAAACCCGCACTCTCGATTCTGTTGATGGGTCTTGTCACAATCTTGCCGGCTCGCGCAACGGAAATCGTCTCCGTGGAAAAGCGCGTGCCGCCGCTCATCGAACAACTGGCGGACAGCAACTTTCAGAAGCGCGAATCCGCCACCCAAGAGCTGACGGAGATCGGCAAGCCCGCCTTGCCGTGGCTGGAGAAGGCCGCGAACCACCAAGACCCCGAGGTGCGCGAACGTGTGGCCGCCATTAAGAATTCCATCCAGCCACCCGAACCCGAACCAACCGCGACCCAGGGCGGGCAGGTCCAGCAAGTTGGCAACGGCAATGTCGTCATTCTGGGCGGGGGCGGCGCGCGCGCGCATGTCCAAATCATCGGCCAGGCGCGGGGCGGCGGCCTGTTTGTCGTGGGCGGCAACCTTGAAACCAAGGACCTGCGCGAATCGTTTGGCGCGTCGTTCACGAAGTCCGCCAGGCGGATCCGCCTCAGTGAGGTGAAGGCGGATTCCACGGCTGAAAAGCTTGGACTCAAAGCCGGCGATCAAATCCTCGCCGTGAACGGGAAAGAACCCGCGACACTGGACGAACTTGAAACGTCCCTCCTCAAGTCGGACCCCAAGATCGGTTTGGCTATCGAGGTCAAACGCCAGCAAGAGACGCTGACCTTGAAATCCAAATGACCGAACAGCCGCTCAAGTTAAAACGACAGGTTCGACTCGCTCCTTGCCCACTATGAAGCTGACCTTTCACGGCGCCACGCGCACCACGACCGGCTCCAAATACATTCTGGAGATCAATCACAAGCGGATTCTCATCGAGTGCGGAATGTTCCAAGGCCGCCGCGCCGAGTCCCTCGAACGCAACAGCCGGTTGCCCTTTGATCCGGCCTCGGTGGATGTGATGCTACTCAGTCACGCGCACATTGACCACAGCGGCATCATACCGGTTCTCACACGGGATGGATTTGAGGGACGCATCTACTGCACGGACGCCACGGCGGATCTGTGCACCATCATGTTGCAGGACAGCGCGCACATTCAGGAACAGGATGCCGCGTTTCTCTCCAAAAAGAACCAGAAGAAGAGCCTGCCGCCCGTTCACCCGCTGTACACACAAACCGATGCGCTCACGTCCCTCGACCATTTCCACCCGGTGCCCTACGACTCGCCCCTGCCGATCACGGACGGCGTCACGGCGACCTGGTTCGATGCCGGTCACATTCTCGGATCGGCGATGGTCGTGTTCGATTTGGAGGAGAACGGTCGCCGTTGCCGGTTCGCTTTCAGCGGCGACATCGGGCGCGGTCGCAACGACATCTTGCGCGATCCGTCGCTTCCAGAAGATGTGGATTACCTGATGATGGAGACCACGTACGGCAATCGCGACCACGAGAACCGCGACGATGTCAACGCCCGCATTTGCGAAATCATCAACCGCACGATCGAGCGGCGCGGCAAGATCGTCATACCGGCTTTTGCCGTGGGCCGCACCCAGCAATTGCTCTACACCCTCTATCAACTCAAGCAGGACGGCTGCATCCCTGAATTGCCGATTTATGTGGACAGTCCACTGGCCTCCAAAGCGACCGAGACGTTCAATCATCATCTGGAGTGTTTCAACAAGGGCTTTTCCGAACTGATGCGCAGGCGGGACACGCCGTTCAATACCGGCAACGTCACCTACACCGGCAGCGTCGAAGAATCCATGCGCCTGAACGATCTGCCCGGGCCGTGCATCATCTTGAGCGCGTCCGGCATGGCGGAAGCCGGTCGCATCCGTCATCATATCAAAAACACCGTCGAGGATGACCGCAACACCATCCTCATCGTGGGTTGGTGCGCCCCGCACACACTCGGATCGCACCTCGCCAGCGGCCACAAGGAAGTGAACATTTTCGGCGAACCCCACCGGGTTCGCGCCGACATCCGCACGATTGACGCGTTCTCTGGTCACGCCGACCGTCGGGAGCTGGAGGAATGGGCGGCAAACCTGACCGGCCCGCTGAAGGGCATCTACTTGATACATGGTGAAGAACTGCCAGCCCGCGCCTTGGGTGTCGCGCTCCAGAAGATCCATCCTGCCGCCGACATTCGCGTACCGGATTACTTGGATTCTGTGCAATGGTGAAATGAGTCTTTGACTTGTGCGGCGTTCAGGAGTCTAATCTTGCAGGTCAAGTGACACGCTCTCCGTACTGATTCACCCCTCAGCAACGGCAGTTCGCACCCCTTGATGCTGACAAATTGAATCGGTGATTTCATGACCAAGAAAGTTCTTCTGACCAGTGTCTGTCGTCCCATGGGTCCGGAACATGGCGATGCGCCCTCGGTGGGTTACGAATTGTTGTACCGCCAAGTCACGCGCGCCCAGGGCATATTCAGTCCGCGCACGGTGAACATTCAGTTCTCGATCGAGTACATCGCCGAGAACCTCGATGCGCCCACCGTGGTTTTGCAGTACCCATCCCGGCGCGAGTTCATCCGGGAACTGAAGAAGGGCTACGATTACGTTGGCATATCATTCTTGATGGCGATTTTTCACAAAGTCAAAGACATGGTCGCGCTGGTTCGCCAACACGCGCCCCAGACGAAAATCATTCTCGGCGGTTATGGGACCGTTTTGTCGGACGAAGAACTCAAGCCCTATGCCGATCACATTTGCCGGGAGGAAGGCGTCGCGTTCATGCGCCGGTTGCTGGGCGAGCCGGACATTCCGATGCCGTACAAGCATCCGTTGATCGTCAGCGACCTGCGCGTGTTCGGTTGGAAGGTGTCGAGCACCGGCAAGATATTCGCCGGGCTTGGCTGCCCGAACGGCTGTGACTTCTGCTGCACCTCGCATTTCTTCAAACGCAAACACATCAAACTTCTTCCCACCGGCCGCGATATCTTCGACGTGGCGGAACGCTACCTGGCGATGGACCCCAACCTCGTCTTTTTGATTCTCGACGAGGATTTTCTCCTGAACAAAAAGCGGGCGATGGAATTTCGCGACGCGGTGATCAGCAGCGGCAAGCCGCTGTCCATTTTCGCGTTCTCCAGCGTCAAAGCCATCAGCCAGTACACCGTGGAAGAAATCTTGGAAATGGGCATTGACGGTTTCTGGATTGGCTACGAGGGAACACGCTCCAACTACGCCAAACAACAAGGCCGGCCGATCGAAGAAATCCTCACGGAATTTCGCGAGCACGGAATCACCATCCTGACTTCCATGATCGTCGGATTCGACTACCAGACCCCGGAAATCGTGGCGCAAGAACTCGACGGGCTGATGAAACTGAAACCGTCCCTTGGCCAATATCTGATCTACGGTCCCGTGCCGGGCACGCCGTTCAACGAACGCGTCCGCCGCGAAAATCTGATGCACGAAGAATATGTGCAGCATCCCGAAGAGCTTTACCGGCGAGCCGACGGATTCACGACCACCATGAAGCACCCGGCTCTGTCCGCGAAAGAAATTGAAGGGCTTCAACGATGGTGCTTTGAGCAGGACTTTCAACGACTTGGTCCGAGCATTTTCCGCGTGCTGGAGAGCCGGTTGCTTGGCTATCAAAAGCTCAAGAATTCAACCAACCCGCTTTTGCGCCGCAAAGCCGACGTGTACGCAACGGACCTGCGAGTGGCCTCACCGGTTTTCCTTGCGGGACGGTTGTTGGGCCCCAACTCCACAATCCGCGCATGGATTGGGGACCTCGAGCAACGCATCTATACGGAACTTGGCCGGCCAACAACGGGACAAAGGTTGAAGTCTCTCTTGGGAGTTGGCGCTGCAGCCTGGACTTGGCTGACTTTGAAATACAATCTATTCCAGCACCCCCGTCTGATGCGGACAACGTACCGGCTGCCCACGGAAGGGTGGACTGGTTTTCACCTTTGGGAAGAGCTTCCTTCCAAGTTCCAGCTACCGGATCTCTCCCTTCATGTGGACCTTCAACATGCCAAACAGCAAGTCTGGCTGAGATTGGAGGGAGCGTGGGCGAGTTCGCACGTCGAGCAGTTGGCCCAGCGCCTTCAGGAATCATTGGCGGCCACTAAGAACCGGCTCATCTTGGACATGAACAAGCTTCACTGGGATCGTGTGGACAACCTCCAACCCCTGCGCGACAAACTCGCCAACCAACGAGACCGGATCCGCTTGATCCTTCCGAAGCTGTCCACCGCACACCCCGAGTTAATCCTGTTGGCGGCGATGTTCCAACACTACAAGGGTTGAGTGCATGAAAAGAGAAGCCCCGCCTCGACGGCGGGGCCTCGGATAAACATTACGGCTGGCATCACCTTACAGGCTATGCTTCAACCCCTGACCGGCGCTGAATCGAACGGTTTTGGATGCGCCAATCTTGATCGCTTCGCCCGTCTTCGGGTTGCGTCCCATGCGAGCGGCGCGCTTGCTGACTCGGAACGTGCCGAATCCAACCAACTGCACTTGCCCTTCTTTCTTCACGCCACGCTGAATGGCGCTGATCACCGCGTTCAATGCGCGTTCGGCCGCCACTTTGCTGACATCCTTGCCGAGTTCCTTCTGGATGATTTCAACCAACTGAGCTTTGTTCATACCGCCTCCTCGTTTGTTCCGTTCTTTGCCATCGGTCCCACGCCCGAGCGTGGCGACCGGCTCCGAGTTCGTATGTGCCACACAGCCCTGGCCGGGTCAATCAAATACAGCTTCCGGGCGAGCGCCGGGTTTGACTTTGCGCCGCGCGCGCCGCATCATGGCAACGCTGTTTGCGGCACACCAGCATGGACAAAACCGCCTCACAATTGTTTCAGCGACTGCGATCCATCGTCGGCCAGGGATTGGCCAAGCCTTTGACGGATGATGAGTTCAACCGTCTGGCGCTGGACGTGTTTGCCTATCAATTCGAGCGCAACGAGCCATACCGGAACTATTGCCGGATGCCCCCCTCCCCTTCCCACTGGTCCGACATTCCGGCGGTGCCCACCAGCGCCTTCAAATACGCCGCGCTTGCCTGCTTCCCAGTCGCGGAAGCCAGCCGGGTCTTTCACACCAGCGGCACCACCACCGACGAACCCGGCCAGCATTACTTCCGCGACACGACGCTGTACGCCGCAGCCGGCACCCTTTGTTTCCAGGAACATCTGGCACCGGATGGACGGATGTTGCCGGCTCATGTATTGACGCCGTGGCCCGAAGAAGCGCCACATTCCTCACTGGTTCACATGATTGATTTCGTGACCGCGCGCACGAAACGTCACTTTTACGTTCGTGATTCCATCCTGGATGCCGGTGCGCTGGCCGCCGCGCTGAAGAATGCGGCCGGGCCGGTCATGTTGTTG
>CAZEQV010000077.1:4320-12316 GCA_964514435.1 uncultured Verrucomicrobiota bacterium | reverse complement strand
GGCCGGCCCCCGTTCCGTTGATGGTGAACGCGCGGTCCGTGCTATCGCCGGTGCCGACGTATCGGAACGTCGTATTGTTGCCGAGGAGCAGATTGCCCGCCGCATTGGCGCTCGCGCCGATGCTGCTGTTCGCGCCGCCGTTGGCCAAATAAGCGGCCTCCAGTATTCCGCCGCTGATGGTAGTCACCCCGCTATAGGTGTTCGTGCCGGAGAGTCTCCACTTACCGGTGCCGGCTTTCGTCACGCCGAAGGAGATGCCAGCTACCAAACCGTCACCGATCCGCCCGGCAAACTCATTGTCACCCGAGTTGGACCCGCTCAAAACTAATGTCCGTCCTGTTTGGGGTCCAAATGCCCCTGCTCTTCCCCCGGCATAGAAAAGATCGGTATTGATTACCCATTTATTTGCGGCGCTGGCGCTGTTGTTAGCCAGAATGTTGTCTCGGAGTTCCCAATTATTGGCTGTTCTATCAAGGATTTGAATTTGGCGATTATTAAACGTCAGCGGAGCGGTGCCATTATAGGCGATGGTCATCGCTTGCTGCGAATCGCTCGTGCCGCTGACGAATTGCAACGCCGAGCCGACAGTGTCGCTGATGCTACTAAACTGGATGGAGACGCTTGTGCCGAAGTTTGCGTTGCCGGTTAACTTGGCTTGGATCGTGCCGGTGAACGCACTGGCATTCCCGATGTTGAGGAGTTTATTGGCACTAGTGCTAAATACGAGCGTGCCCGAACCTGACGTGGTGGCAAAGGTGATGTTGTTGCCGGAGATGGTGGCCACAGCGCCGTCGTTGACGGTAAGCGTATTCAAGCTGGAGCCATCGAAACCGGTCAGCGAGGCGGTTCCGTTGAAGGTGATGTTGCGGCTGCCGCTTGCCCCCAAGTTGGTATCAGCCGTGTAGATCAATCCGCCCGAATTGATGACCGTGCCGCCGGTGTAGGTGTTGGCGGTACTGCTCAGCGTCAGGTTTCCGTTGCCATTTTTGACGACAGATACATTCCCGCCGTTGTCGGTGATCGGGGCACTCACGGTGATGGCACCGTTGCCGGCGGTGAGGTAAAGGTTTCCGCCGCCCGTGGGGGTGGTCAGGACACCGCCGGTGCCTGGCGCCACAGTTAGCAGCGTGGTCGAGCCGTTGAGCAGGCCGTAGGTCTGCAAGTTCGCGCCACTGGCTAAGGTCAGTACCGTCGAGGCACCCGTGTTACGGAGGGCGGTGATGGTGCGGGTGGCGGTCAAGGTCACCACTCCGCCAGCGGAGGTCGTGTAGGCGTCCGTTGCCGTCGTCCAAGTGGTCTCAGCGGAGCCGGCAATGTTCGCACCGACCACGCGGCCGAACGTGCCGTCAGAATCGTAAACGGCGAAGTCGGTCTGGGCGGCGGCACTGGTGCCAACGGTGGCCCAAGGCCCGATGATCTGGCCCGCGGACGTGCTGGTTGTGATGCCGTTGACGCGAATGATGTCGTTGCCGGTGTTCAGACCACCGGGATTCGAGAAGGTGATCGCGGAACTATTGCCGGCACCGGTGCGAGTCAACCCCGACAGCGTGAGAGTCTGGCTGCCGGCCGTCTTGTCGAGGGTCTGAACCAGGTTCAACTGGCCGTGGACGAGATCCACCGAGCCGAGGGTCTCGGCAAAAGCCTTCGTGCTGCCAGCGGTTGTGGTCGTGTAGGTGATGGTGCCGCCTTTGGAGGTGATGGGCGCGCTGTTATTGACCCGGTCGAGATCATCTTCCACAAGGTTATCGGCATAGGTCAGGGTAATCCCGCCGCCATTGAGCGTAATCGCACTCGTATTCAGGAGAGCTTGGTTGGTCGCGCTGATTGACATCGTCAGCGGAGCGTTGATGGTGGTGGAGCCGGACCAGCCGCCGGCGGAGGTGCCGTTGAAGGTCGCCGTAGCGGCCACCTTGGAGTCTATGGCCTTCAGGGTCACATTGCCCGAGCCTCCCACTGTCCCGGTGATGGTAGCGGTGGCTACGTTGTTGGTGGAGTTGAGGGTAATCGTGTTATTGGCTGCACCGAAGGTCAGGGCGTTCCCAGCGGTGTTAATCGTGTAAGCGGGGCTGATAAACGTCAGCCCCCCCACGGTGATGCCGGTGTTTAAGGTCACGGTGCCGGGTGAATTGCGGAAGACGGCGGTGTCGTTATTACTGTTGTTCCAAATGGTCGTAAAGGTGGTTATGTTGGTGCCCCAACGCTGATTGGTCGTATCCCAGGTGCCGGCGCCGCCAATTGTCGTGCCATTGGCCGACCAAAAAAGGTTCGTGGCTGCTTGCGTATCCGACCGAAACCCGAAGAACAGCGCGCCAAGAGAGACGGCCGCCATCAAACCAGACATCCCGCGCGCGACACACTGCCATCGTTGCACCCGGGTGCGGATGCCGGCTCGGTGCTGTTTGGCGAAGAGATTCAAGAGTTCATTCCTTCGTCGTGCTTTGACTGAAGCACGCAGCTTCAAGCGCAACGACTTTGCGTGTAATCCGGGAAATATAGGGAGTATGGGCGTATTGCTTGGGCATTATTGCCGTGCCATTCTTGGTTGCGAGCCTATCCCGTCTCTCTTGCTGCGACTGATCTCACCCTCGAATTTTAACTCGCTGCATCGGCAGGCGAATTAACGGCTGAACAAATCCAATTCAGCCTTGGTGGCAGGTTACATCGCACCCCAAAAATCACAATTACGACATTGCGAAAAAAAATGCCCTGATTTGCGACATCCGTTCTGTCGCAGAGAGGTTGGATGGCACGCGCCTGTTCCGCCAAAGCAGCCGATTCGGCTGCAAAGGCTACATATGGCGTCCGTCTTTTCCAGCGCGACGGCGCAGACGGCGTCCACGCTTACCGGCTTGTGGGGAACGGGAGGATTTCCTACTTCCGTCGTCGAAGCACGAGGAAGAACGCCAAACCGGCTCCCACCAACACGAGCGAACCGGGTTCCGGGATCACAGTGAGCTGCACATCATTGCCATCGCCGGCGCTATAGGTGATCTCAAAGATGTATCCGCCGGCTGTGAACTGGGCGCCCTCACCCAAACCCGCAAATGTCCCGAAGGTGCTGCCGCTGTTGGTCAGGATCAGAAAAGTGTCGTCGAGGTTCGGAACGAAGCCATTGATCAGCGTCACGCTGAGGATACTGTCGGTTAGTGTGGCGCTGCCGTTGACGACGACCCGGTCATAGCTGCCGGCAGCGGTCCCGCCGAGTTCGACGGCAAAGGTGGAGTTCGACGCCAAGGTCAGCGTGCCGACCGTGAAGATACCGGCGCTGTTGCCGGGGGCCAGCGTGCCGCCGTCCAATACGTTGACCGGCGCGGCAACGGTACCGGTGCCGCCGAGTTTGCCGTTGTTGGCGACCTGCACCGCGGCTTGGAAGCGGTGTGTGCCGCCGTTGAGCAACAGGGTGGCGGCGTCCGTGCCATTGCCCACCACGAAGTCCGTGCCGTTGCTGTACACGGTGCTGTTGGCGACGCTTAAGGTGCCGGCGTTGAAGATGACCCGGTTGCCGGTGTTGGAGGCAACAAGGTTATTCACGAAGAGACTGCCGCCCGACAGGGCGACAGAATTGTGGCGCGACGGCCCCGGGCCCACCACCAGGCTGTTAATATTGGTCATCAGACCGCCGTCGCTGACGGCCAGTGCATTACTGTTCGCCCCGACCGTGCTGCCCCCGTTACCCACGATCAGGTTTGCGCCCCCGAGATTCCAGACGGAATTGGCACCGGTGACGGTTACCATGTTGGAGAAAGACTGGCTCGACGATTGTCCGTTGGCGGTAATATTCCCAATATTAACCGCGCCAGTCGAGAAAACCTTACCACCACCGCTCACAATCACTTGATTGTAGTTACCACCGGCGCCGCCGTTGTTCGGACCGGTGGGCAAGCCGATAAATACTGCGCCCATGTTGGTCAAGATGCCGCCCGCTGCAATCACCAGCCGATTCTTGTTGTTCTGAGCGCCTGTATTCGCGACGCCCCCGATCCAGAAGGCGCCGCCACCAGCGTTTACGACCGTGGTGACACCCGGCCCGCCCACGATGGTCATCGTGTTTGTTCCGAAGACGGAGTTGTTCTGCTCTGTAGCCCCGAGAAGGGTTGTGCCGCCGTTCAGAAACACCCGCGCGCCATTGGTCACCACAATGTTGACGTTGTTGTAGTTCTTCTCATTAAAATCTACAGGGAACAAAAGTGAACGGGCGTTGGTGAGCACGGCGCCACCGTCCACGCCGCCCCCGTCAATCGTAAACGACGTGCTCGTTTTCATGACGACCGCGGTACCACCACCAAGATTCCAGACTGTCGGAATGCCGGCCCCGCCGAGGACCCGCAGGGAGCCCGCATTGACCAATGCCCGGGAGGTGGAGAACGTCGCCCCCGTGAGCACCAGCGTGCCGGCCCCATACTTTTCCAGACCGCCGGCGGTCAGCGTCATGGCCTGATCCAATGCGAATGTGTTGGCCGCGTTGTTGATGTCGAATTTGGCCGCTTGACCGGAGACGTTTGTCACCGTTCGGCCCGCGGTATTCTGAAACGTGGTGCCGGTGACCTGAAGGACGCCGCCGTTGAAAACGATGCTGCCCGCGCCGAGGTTGGCGGATGCCCCGACGCTGAGCGTGCCCCCGCTGATCGTGGTCGAGCCGTTGTAGCTGTTGTTGCCCGACAACGTCAACGTACCACCCCCGGTCTTGATCAGGCCGGCCGTACCGGTGGTATTGGTGATATTGCCGGAAATGGTCGCCGTGTTCGCGTAAGCCCCGATGGTCCGGTCAGCGCCATTCAGGTCGAGGATGTTTTGGAAGGTCAACGTGTTGTTGGCCGAGGAGGCATTGAGCACGAACGTGTCCGGATTGAAGTAGGTGCTGCCCCACTGGACGACCTGACTGGCGTTGTTGTTGATCGTCACCACGCGGGCGCCGCCGAAGGCGCTGAACCCGCTGGTGCCGCCGGTAATCTGGGCCTCCGCGGCGCCGGCACCCAAATTGCGCAAGAAATTGGCGTTGGCCAACTCGACCACGCCGCCAGCGAGGACCAAGTTATTCGATCCGCCGGTCACACCAATTCCGCCCGGCAAGGCATTGGCGTTGCTGAGCCGCAACACGCCGTTGCTGACCGTGGTGATGCCGTTATACTTGTTGGCCGCAGTGAGGTTCAGCACGCCGGGGCCGGTCTTGACGAGGCCGGCGGTGCCGCTGCTGTTGGTAATCACGCCAGAAATTTGGGCGTAGCCCGTGCCCACGCTGGTTTTGTTGACTGCGATGGTGCGCGTGGTCCCGTTGAGATCGATCCCATTTTGGAAGTCCAGTGTGGAGTTGGCTTGAGCGTATTGCGACTGGAGGACCAGGGTGGTCGGGTTGAAAAAGCCGGTGGCGGCCCCCTCGCCAAGCGCCCCCCAAATCACGGTGGCAGTGCTGTTGTTCAACTTGATGGTCATACCGCTGTTGCCGTTTTCGCTGAACCCGCTGGCCCCGCCGACGACCTGCACCTGCCCCGCGCCCGTCCCAAGGGAGCGGATGAAGGTTTCAGTCCAATAGGCTTCGTAGACGCCGCCGGTAAGGGACAAGTGTGAGGCTGCCGGTAAATTTCCCGCGAACATCATCACACCACCGTTAATGGTGGTTGTACCAGTGTAGGTATGGATGGGCACCGTGGCGGCAGCACCCATGGTGACGAAGCCTGAGCCGTTCATGGTGATGCCGCCGGTACCGGAGATGACAGAATTTCCCGTAGTAGCCGCAAAGTGGAAGTTACCGGTGCCGTCCAATGTCAGTGTGTTGCCGTTGTTGTTCACTCGGCCTTGCACGGTCAACGCATTCGCCGAGTTGTTCAGCCACGTCTGGGAGTTTTGCAGGACGTTGCTGACGTTGGCGCTGAGGGTCAACGCCCCGCTGCCGCTGTCCATCCGGATCCCATAGACGGTGCCGCCGATATCAATGCCATGCCACGTCAAAGCTCGGAGCGAGCCCGCGTTGAGCGTGACCGCGCCCGCGCCCTTCTGCCAGAGCATGCCCAAGGAAACATCAGCGCCCAAGCTGGGCTGGTTCGCGTAGGTCGCGTTGGTGAACGCAGCGACGTCGGCAGAGGTATTGGTCTGATTGTACCAATTGGCGGTCGTGCCCCAATCCGTACCGGTACCTTTCCAGTAGTTTGTGACGGCCAGTGCCGGGGCGGTTGTGCAGACGAGCAAAGTAAGCCACGCAGCAAGGACAATGCGGGTTGAAAGGTTTGTTTTCATAATGACTCTCCCTATCTGATTCGACATCCGAACCCTTTACACACCACTAGCTGTCCAAATACTACGCCACATCCCTGGTGGCACAATCACAGACAGCGGCAGGTTTGCGGAAAAAACATCCCTCTTTTGCGACAGCGAAAGGACGGAGAGTAAAGGGCGCGCCCGCCAAGATTGCGTCCGCCACTATGAGCTTCACCGCCCGGCGCGTTGGGTGAACCTCACACGCACCAGCTTGCCGGAGGCGAGTCGGCTCCATGTTTCGGCATCAAACGGTCCGGGGCCGCCGTACGGACTTTGTTCGCCCCATTGCTTGAGCGCGACCGGTTCGTTGGTCTTGCCGGACAGTTTCAACTCCAATGTCAATGTCCCGGCATCGAACTTCGCTTCGATGACCGTTTCCGCGCCGTGAACATCCCGTTGCAGGTGACGTTGCCAGCCGCGCAGGTCGTACGCAGCGGTGCGGGTCGGTTCCCGGACGGCGAGCGAGGCGTTGGCGTTGGCGATGTCGTAAAGGTTGCCGTCGCACTCGTTGTCGGCCAGCCGGTCAAACAGGACCCGCTTCGGGGATTGCACGACGATGTTGTTGAGCGCCTTCAAATCCCGACCGGCCGCCGAACTGATGCCCATGACCCGGCCCCGTTGTGTCTGGTGCAACGCCAGCGCGTAGCTCTTCTCAATGCGGCCGATAAAGTTGTGGGCTATGCACGTGTGGTCGCATACGTCGGTGGAAATGCCCATGCCGCCCGGCAGGATGTCCGGTGCGGGCGTGTGACCGGGCACGTCGCGGATGTCCCAGATGACGTTGCCGTCCACAAGATGGGGTTCGAGGTTCGCCTCGATAAAAATACCGGCCAGGATGGTCTGCAAATCGGTGATGACATTGCCGGTCACGCGATTGTTCTCGCAGCGGTAATCCAGCCAGATGCCGCAAGCATCGGTGAAATGCCGCAAGACATTGCGGCGAACGAGCGTGTGCTGCGCGAAATGGAGTTTGATGCCGGCCGCCTCATAGCAGCGTTCCAGGTTCATGCCGCCGATGCGCTCGATGAGGTTGTCCTCGATGAGAAGCTGACGGGTTCCCTTGGTGCCGCTGATGCCGCTGATGCCGCAATCCGTGATCGTGTTGCGGCGGATGATGTGGCCGCCGATCCGGTCGTCCGGCCACTTCGGTTGAGATGTTCCCTGCCAGCCCACATCCAGGCCGGTGCAGGTGGCCTGACGGATGAGGTTGCGCTCAATGATCCAATGATGGCCCGCGCCGGTGCTGAGAGCGCCGAACTGCGGCATCGGCACGCCGTTGGCCGCGTGTTCCATGACAAAGCCGGTGACGCGGAGGTAGCCGGTGCCGGCCGAGACGGGCGCGAAACACTGCTTGCGAACAGAAAGTTCCAGCCCGGCTTGGCGGGGATCATTATCGTCGAACAGTCGAAAGAAAACGCGTGTGCCCTCGCCGGTCACGCAGAACGCGCCGTCTTGTTTGGCAAGATCAGCGGGAGTCGGAACCCACCGCAGCGCCCGGCCATCTTGAAAAATACGTCCGCGCGGACCGAGCGCCCGGCGGATTTCCTCGTGCGGACGGCGTTCCCATTCATACCACGGCAAATACGGCATGACCGCCGTGGCAAAGGGATTATAGCCGATGAACCACTCGGGGGGGAGATCGGCGGCCCAGATGGTGACGCCCTCGGGCGTCGGCCCCCAATTCCATTCTTCGCTGGGGGTGAAATCCGCCTTCAGCGCCTCCGAGCCGGTGATGATCACCGTC
>CAZEQV010000077.1:0-4310 GCA_964514435.1 uncultured Verrucomicrobiota bacterium | reverse complement strand
CTGTGGTCGCTCGACGAGGACTACCTGGGCTTCAGGCCGGCTCGCACGCCGGTGTCCATGCTTCGGAAGCGCGTAGGACAACGTCTTCGCCCCGGGCCGCTTCATACGCGACCATTCGCCCGGCGTTGTCGCCGCCGCGCGGCGGCTGCACACATTCGCGATAGAGGCCGGCATGGACGACCACGCGCTCGCCCGGCAACACGACGCGGGCGGCCGCGTTGATGGTGCGGAACGGCTTGGCGGCGGTACCGGGATTGTCGTCGCGGGCGGCGGGATGACGTTGGGCGACGTGATAGGTTTTCGTGTATTTCGTCGCATCGTTCCAGAACGCAAACGCGACGCCGTCGGAGAAGTTCACAGAGTCATTCATGGGGCGGGAACGACTATCCCCGGTGCGTTTCACCCCGGCAAGCAGAATGTCCGGAAGCGGGAGGAAACGGGTTGTTCGATCGGCAGCGCGTCGTTACTATACCGGCATGAAACGCCATCTTCTTCTCGTGATGTTGAGCCTTATGGCATCGGGCTGCGCCAATTTCTGCGATTGCGGCTCGAAACTGACCGAACCGCCGCCGGCGGCGTTGGTGGCCCACGCATCGGAGCCGTCCCCATGCTCGTGGTGATGGTGCAGGCGCGGGTGAAAACGGATTGCGTCGAGGCGTTCAAACAAGCTTCGCTCGACAACGCCTCCCACAGCGTCCAAGAGCCCGGTTGCGTGCGGTTCGATGTCGTGCAGCAAAACGACGATCCCACGCGGTTCCTGTTGCACGAAGTGTATCGCGACGAATCCGCCGCTGCCGCGCACAAGCTCACCGGGCACTATGCGCGGTGGCGGGACGCGGTCGCGCCGATGATGGCGGAGCCGCGCACGAGCGTGAAATACACGGACGTGTTTTGGACTCCGTCATGATCGCCGAACTGGCCACGGCGCAGCGAATCGTGTTCGGTCCCGGCAAGCTCGCCGAAGCCGGTGATCTGGCCGGTGCGCTTGGGAAGCGCGCGCTGGTCGTGATCGGCCAATCGGCCGGCGCGGCACAACGGGCTGAACCGTTGTTGGCGCACCTCACGCAGGCCGGCGTGGATTATTCCACATTCTCGATTTCCGGCGAGCCGACGTTGGCCACCGCGCGCGCCGGCCGGCAACGCGCCCGGCAAGAGGCGTGCGATTTCGTGATCGGTTTCGGCGGCGGCAGCGTGATGGATGCCGGCAAGGCCATCGCCGCGTTGATGAACAATGACGGCGATCCGCTGGAGTACGTGGAAGTCATCGGAGCCGGCAAGGTTCTCACGCAACCGTCCGCGCCGTACATGGCCATTCCGACCACAGCCGGCACGGGCGCGGAAACGACGCGCAACGCCGTGCTGGGTTCGCCCGAGCATCGGGTGAAAGTGAGTCTGCGGAGTCCGACGATGTGGCCGCGCGTGGCGTTGGTGGACCCGGAATTGACGCGCGGGTTGCCGGCCCCGTTGACGGTCTTGACCGGCATGGATGCGTTGACGCAGTTGATGGAGCCGTTCGTTTCCTGCAAGGCCCATGTGTTCACGGACATGATTTGCCGGGAAGGAATGAGATTGGCAGCGCGGTCGCTGGTGGACGCCGCCGAGAAGGATGATCCTTGCGCCCGGCGCGACATGGCGTTGGCCGCGTTGTACAGCGGCATCGCGTTGGCCAACGCCGGGTTGGGCGCGGTGCATGGGTTGGCCGGGCCGCTGGGCGGAATGTATCCGCGCGCGGCCCACGGCGCGTTGTGCGCGGCGTTGTTGCCGGCCGTGTGGGAGGTGAACGAGCAGGCTGCGGCGGATAAGTCGCGGTTTCAGGAAGCGCGACGGATCGTGGGTGATGTGGGAGCGTTGGCGCGGCGGTTGGGCGTGCCGGGGTTGCGACCGTTGGGTGTGGACGAGAGAGATTTCCCTGCCGTTGTTGAACGCGCCCGCGTCTCGAGCAGCATGAAGGGCAATCCGGTAAGATTGAGCGATGAGCAGTTGATGATGATGTTGAGGAAGGCGATGTGAGATGAAGCAGAACGTTTCCGTTGTTTGGTTCCGGCAGGATCTGCGGTTGGCGGACAACCCGGCGTTGCGGGCCGCAGCCGGCCGGGGCGCAGTGGCGCCAGTCTATGTCTGGGCACCGGAGGAAGAAGGCAAATGGCCGCCGGGCGCGGCGAGCCGGTGGTGGTTGCATCAGTCATTGGGAAAGTTGGACGCGGCGCTGCGGAAGCGGGGATCCCGGTTGATCATTCGCCGGGGGCCGACGTTGAAGGCATTGCAGTCGGTAATGGAGGAGACCGGCGCCGACAAAGTGTTCTGGAATCGCCGGTACGAGCCGGCCAGCATCGAACGCGACAAGACAATCAAGTCGGACTTGCCGGCGGAGAGTTTCAATTCGGCGCTGTTGTTTGAGCCGTGGGAGATCGAGACCGGCAGCGGCGGACCGTACCGGGTGTTCACGCCGTTTTGGAGGGCGTGTGTGTCGCGGCAGTCGCAGATTACCACGCCGGTGGGCGCGCCGGTGAGGTTGGAGGGGCTGTCACGGTGGCCGGATTCGTTGTCGGTGAATGAGCTGGAATTGGAGCCGAAGATTGACTGGGCCGGTGGGCTGCGGCGCGCGTGGAGGCCGGGCGAGGCCGGTGCCGTGGCGGAGTTGCGGCGGTTTGTGAGGTCGGGCCTGGATGGATACGATACCGGCCGGGACAGGCCGGATCGGGTGGGCACGTCGCGGTTGTCACCGTATCTGCATTTTGGGGAGATTGGCCCGCGTCAGATTTGGGAGGCGGTGCAGAAACGTCCAAATGCTCGGTCGGCTTGGGCGTTCTTGCGGGAGCTAGGGTGGCGGGAGTTTGCGTATCATCTGCTCTATCATTATCCGCACACGACGGAGAAACCGTTGCGGGAGGAGTTCGCGCGGTTTGCGTGGCGTGAGGATGCGGCGGCGTTGAAGGCGTGGCAACGCGGCCGGACCGGACTCGCGTTGGTGGATGCCGGTATGCGGGAGTTGTGGGCGACGGGCTGGATGCATAATCGGGTGCGGATGATGGTGGCGTCGTTCTTGGTGAAGGATCTGATGGCGCGGTGGCAGGAGGGCACCCGCTGGTTTTGGGATACGTTGGTGGACGCGGATCTGGCGAACAACACGCTGGGGTGGCAGTGGACGGCCGGCTGCGGCGCAGACGCGGCACCGTTCTTTCGCATTTTCAATCCCGAAACGCAAGCGAGCAAGTTTGATCCCGATGAAAAGTATATTCGGCGATGGGTGCCGGAGTACGGGACGGCGGACTATCCCAAGCCGATCGTTGATCACAAAGCGGCGCGGGAGCGGGCGCTGGAAGCGTATCAGCGGATCCGGTAGGCGCGTCAGAGTTTGGCCAGAACGCCGCGGTTGACTTCCTCTGCCTTGTCGCGGCCACAAAGGATTTCCACCAGTTTGAAGGCGAATTCCATGGCGGTGCCGGCTGCCTGGCTGGTGATGATCGGACCGTCCACCACCACACGATCATCGGAGACGCGGGAGGCGCCTTGGGAAAGTTCGGCGCGAATCGTGGGATGGCCGGTGGCGACGCGCCCTTGGAGAAGGCCGCAGGCGGACAGGATGCCGGGCGCGGCGCAGATGGCGGCCACGCGCCGGTCGCGCTGGCGCAGCGATTCGACGATCAACCGGATCCGGGGATCGTTGCGGAGGTGGGTCGTGCCGGGCAGCCCACCGGGCAACACGATCATGTCGAAGTCTTCGGCGCGAACTTCATCAAGTGTGCAATCAGCCAGATGCCGGGTCTTGCGGGAAGCTTCGATCGGGCCTGGAATCGTGCCGGCGACAACAACCTGAAGTCCCGCGCGTCGGAGGATGTCTATCACGGTGATGGCTTCGATTTCTTCAAAGCCGGGTGCGAGGGGGACAAGAACCTTTTTCATGGTGTTGACGCGGGGGTTGGGGCGGCGGAATTGGTGGCGGGGATGATGTGGCGGGTGAAGTCCTCGCCGGGTTGGGGGGATTGAATGGGAGGAAGTTCTGGCTGGGAGATTTTGAGACGCTCGATGATCGGGATTTGCTGGGCATCAAGGTGAAAACGCACGGCGACGTACTGGTTGGTGCGCAGCCGGTCAATGGCGAGCTTTTCCGCGCCGCTGTAAAGGAAGGCGGATTCCGGCAACTGACAGGTAAAGGGGCCGGTCTTGGTGCGAATGGTCACAAGGCGGCGGGTGATGTCCACGCGTTCGACCGTTCCGCGCGTGAACGGCGGCTGAGGCGTTTGAGCTGTGACAATTGTGGCGGCCAGAAGAAGCGCCGCCAGCGGACGACCGAGCTTGGCGCGGCTGAG
>CAZEQV010000076.1:8718-12389 GCA_964514435.1 uncultured Verrucomicrobiota bacterium | reverse complement strand
GTGTTCATCCCGTTCACGTTGACGAGCCAGTTGAACACGGAGTTGCGGACCACGGTGACGTTGCGGTCGCGCAAAGGGGCCGACGTGACGAAAACCGTGACGAAACCGGCCCGGGGTCAGATGCAGGATTCGCTGGTGTGGACGCCGACAGCGGACGGCATGCAGACGTTGACGGTCGAAGTGCCAAGAGCGCCGAATGAGTTGCGGGCCGACAACAACAGCCAGGATTTCACCGTGGAGGTGCGCAAGGAGTTGCTGCGGGTGCTGGTGGTGGATTCGCTGCCCCGGTGGGAATACCGATTCTTGCGAAACGCGTTGTCGCGGGATCCGGGCGTGGATGTGAAATGCCTGTTGCTGCACCCCGGCATGGCGCGGGGTGACGGACCGGATTACATCCAGAAGTTCCCGGAGACGAAGGAAGCGCTGAGTCCGTTTGACGTGGTGTTCCTCGGGGACGTGGGCATTGGCGACGGCGAACTGACGGCGCAGCAGATGGAACTGGTCAAAGGGCTGGTGGAACAACAGGGCAGCGGTCTGGTGTTCATGCCGGGGCCGCGCGGACGGATCAAATCACTGATGGGGTCGCCACTTGCCGATCTGTTGCCGGTGCAGTTGGACATGAAACGACCCGAAGGCTACCGGACTTCGACGCCCTCGAAGTTGGTTCTCACACAAAAAGGGAGCGGACACTTGTTGACGCTGCTGGCGGCCACGGAGGACGAAAACTACCGGCTCTGGCAGATGTTGCCGGGCTTCAGTTGGTATGCGGCGGTGGAAAAGATTCGACCCGGCGCGGAAGTGCTGGGGGTCCACGAGGTTCACCGGTCCGAGTGGGGCAAGTTGCCGTTGCTGGTGACGCGCCCGGCAGGATTGGGCAAGGTGTTGTTCATGGGCACGGATTCGGCGTGGCGTTGGCGCTGCGGGGTGGAGGACAAGTATCACTACCGGTTTTGGGGCCAAGTGGTGCGCTGGATGTCGTACCAACGTCATCTGGCCTACAATCAAGGGTTCCGGGTGTTGCTCAATCCCGACAATCCGTTGCAGGGCGAGACCGTCTATGTAAACGCGACGGTGCTGGACGCGCGCGGCGGCCCGTTGATGGACGGCCACGTCACGGCGGACATCATGTTCGCGAATGGCAAGACGGAACGGCAGGCATTGACACAGGTGCCGGGCGGCTGGGGCATGTACCGCGGCGAGTTTGTGGCCCGCCATCCCGGCAAGGCTATTGTGAGGTTGTCCTGCCAGGAGACCGGCAAGGAAATGGAGACGGAGTTACCGGTGCGCTCGCTGCAACGCGAGCAAATTGGGCGGCCGGCGCAATCGGAGATCATGCGGGAGATTGCGTTGATCACACAAGGCCGGTACGGCAGCCCGTCGGACCTAGCCGGTTTTGTGGAACGGATCAATGCCCTGCCCCGCTCACAAGCTTTGGAACAACGATTGGCGTTGTGGTGTCATCCCGCATGGGGGGCGTTGATCATCACGCTTCTGGCTATTTATTGGCTTGGGCGTAAATTGGCGGGGTTGATATGATTCAGCGGCGAGGAACGGAGGTTCGATCAACATGAATGACTCATTTCAAACATCGGATACAGCCGATAACGGCCGCACGCCGCTACCGGAAAGCTTGCGGCAGCAATTGGCGCGCTTTGAGAAAGGACTGTGGACAACCGAAACGAAAGTGGCGTTCCTCGGCGGCCTGGCCGGGTTGCTGGCGACGTTCGTCCTGCTGTTTCTTTCTGATCGTGTCTGGGAAACACCGGTCTGGTTGCGCACGACGCTCGCTGTCATCGGCACCGCCGGTGCCGTTTGGTTCGCGTGGTACTGGATTTCACGTTGGATCATCCATCGGCGTGATCACCGGGACCTCGCCCGATTGGTGGAAAAGACGTTTCCCCGACTTGGCGACCGGTTGCTGGGCACGGTGGAACTGACCGAGACCGACAAGCTTCCACCTGATGTCAGCCCTGCCCTGCTTCGCGCCGCGGTGCGACAAGTCGCCGAGGAAGCGGCCAAGTTGGATTTTCAGGAAGGCTTGCCCAAGACGGCTTCCCGCAAGTGCGCGATTGCGTTCAGCGTGGCCGGTGCGCTGGCGTTGGTGGCGATGTTGATCATCCCGTCCGCCGGCTGGAATGCCATGAAACGCTGGTTGATGCCGTGGGCCAACATTGAACGCTTTACGTTCACCCAGTTGGAGCCGACGGACCATCAGCGCGTGGTGCCCATCAGCGAACCGTTCTCCGTGTCGGTGAAACTCCGTGCGGATTCGCCGTGGAAACCGGAAACGGGATTCGCCCGGTTCGAGAGCCAGTTACCCGTGGAATCGGCGGCCAGCGATGGCGTATTCCGGTTCGAGGTGCCAGGACAATCACGACAAGGCGCGGTGACATTGCGCATTGGGGACGCGATTCGCAAGGTGAAGATTGAGCCGATGCATCGGCCTGAACTGCTGGAACTGTCGGCGCAGGTACGGTTGCCGGAGTACCTGCAATATCCCGACGAGAAGCGCGACCTTCGCAATGGTTCGCTGGAAGTGGTGGAAGGAAGCACGGTTGTGCTGGAGGGAACGGTTAGCCGGGAGCTTTCCAGCGCCTCCATCAAACAAAGCGACGAACACCCACTACAGATCAATGGCGGGACGTTTGTCAGCGCCGCGCTCCCTGTCACGACCAACGGCGAGTTCCATCTTGCCTGGCGCGATGTCAAAGGGCTGGAACCCGCCAGTCCATTTGTGGTGAAAGTGAACGCGACAACCGACGAACCACCCAACCCGGATTGTTTCGGAATGCCCCGGTCGGTGGCGTTGTTCGAGAATGAAGTGTTGAAGTTTGAAGTGCGCGCCGACGACGACTTTGGCCTGAAGGAAGCCGGCTATGTTTGGGAAGAAGTTGCCGACGAGACTTTGACGAACCGGGCGCCACTCAAAGGCTCTTACGTGGTCGCCAAGGGCGCGCCGAAGGAAAAGACCATGCAGGCCGCCGCCACATTCTCGCCGCTGGTGGCGCGAGCCGGTGGCCGTGAGATTCAACTGCGCGCCTACGCGGTTGACTATCGTCCCAACCGGCAACCTTCGTACTCGGTGCCCTACAGCATCCAGATCATTGACCAAACCGAGCATGCCCAACGCATGGAAGAATCCTTGGAGAAAGTGCTATCGAAACTTGAATCCATCGCCCGTGCCGAGGAAGGGCTTCATGACGTCAACAAACAATTGCAGAAGCAAGCCGCCGCGGAACGTGATTCTGAGGCCACGACTCGCGACCTGAAAGAGCAGCTCGAAGGCGAACAGGCCAACACCGAAGCGATGCGGCGGTTGGCGGAGGAATCCAAGGAACTGCTCCGCGAGTCTCTCCGCAACAGCGCCATACCGGAATCCACAATTAAGGAAATGGCCAACCTGACTCAAACGATGCAGGAACTCGCCAAGAACGATATGCCCAAGATCAGCGAGAAGCTGGAACAGGCGATGCAGGCACAACAAAGCCAACAATCGCAGCAGTCACAAGAAAGTCAGCAAAGCCAACAATCCCAACAGAGCCAACAGTCTCAGCAAAGCCAGCAATCACAGCAGTCCCAGCAGTCGCAGCAAAGCCAACAATCACAGCAGTCGCAACAGTCACAACAAAGCCAACAGTCCCAACAGCAAAAGCAGCAAGAGCAACAAAAGG
>CAZEQV010000076.1:0-8618 GCA_964514435.1 uncultured Verrucomicrobiota bacterium | reverse complement strand
CAGTCACAACAAAGCCAACAGTCCCAACAGCAAAAGCAGCAAGAGCAACAAAAGGATGAGCGGAACGAGAAGCTCGAAGAAGCCATCCGTCAGCAGCAGGAAGTCATTGAGAAGCTGTTGGAGGCGATGAAGGACATGAACAAGGCAACCGAGGAGTTGATGGCGGCCAATTTCGTCAATCGTCTGCGCAAGGCTTCACAGAATCAGAACACAATCGGTGAAGACTTGATCATGGTGGCTCCCAAGACCGTCGGGTTGTCCACGACCACGCTGCCGGCGATGCTGCGTTCGAAGATCAGCGCCACAACTTCGGCCCAGACGGAGAACCAGAAGTTCGTACGCGATATTCACGACGATCTTTCCTATTTCATCAAACGCGGCGAGAGCGCCAAACATAAGGAAGTGCTGGATGAAATGCAGAAGGAGCAGGTGCTCGACAAACTCTCTGGACTGGCCGGCACGATTCAGAACAACCGCGCCCTGCTCGCCACGGATGAAACGAAGCACTGGGCCGGCAGGTTGAGCGAGTGGGCACAGAAGCTCGTTCAGAAGCAAGAGGGCGGTGGCGGCGGTGGTGGTGGCGGCGGCGGAAAGGAAATGACAGAAGAAGAGCTGGAGATACTGTTGAAGCTGGTTCGCATTCGGCAGCAAGAAGAAGCTTTGCGCGAGCACACCCGCTATCTCGAGGAGCGCAAAGCCAAAGACCCTCTTTATTCGGAAAACGCCCAGCGGCTTGGTGGCATCCAGGAAGGACTCAAGTCGGAAGTGTCCGAGATAATGGAAAGGGTCGGCGACAGCGGCGATCTCGGTCAACTGCTCACCAAGGTGTCCAGTGCCATGAACGACGCCGGCACGTTGTTGGGCAAACCTCAAACGGATGGCGAAACAGTCGCGGCGGAAACGGAAGTGATTGAGCTGCTCGCGCCTGCCATCGAAAGCGCCTCCAACTCCAGCAGCAGCAGCGGTTCGTCCAGCCAATCGTTGATGAGCATGCTGATGCAGATGCTGGGCATGTCCCAAGGTCAAGGTCAAAGCCAGGGACAAGGGCAAGGACAGGGGCAAGGCCAGGGACAAGTAGCCGGCAGTAGTGGCGGAGGCAATCCGTCCGGCGGGACAACATCGAATCCGGCCCTGCCGGGTGAAGGACCGATAGACAGCCGTCGAGGCAGCAATCGGATCGTGGAGAAAGCCGGCGGACGCAACACGGCCGGATTGCCCACCGAGTTCCGTGACGCATTGGAGGGCTTCTTCAAAGCGGCGGAGGGTGTGGAGCCTTGATTCGGTTTTTCTCCAGCGTGCTGGCGGCTTTGGTGATTTGGGGCGGGCCGGTCTTGGGACAGGATTTGCGGCCGATTGAGGACTCCATCCCGGCCGAGGTTGAACAGATTTATCAGAAGGGCCTGAAGTTTCTGGTCAACACCCAGACCGCGAAGGGCAACTGGGCCGGCAGTTACGGGGCACAACCCGGTGTGGTTGGACTGGCCGTGGTCGCCATCTTGGCGCACGGCGACGATCCCAACTCTGGACCGTATGCGGCGACGGTAAAGCGGGCGTTGGATTTCATCCTGAACGGAGCCGACAAGAAAACCGGCTACCTCGGCGCATCCACGTACAACCACGCGTTTGCCACCCTCGCATTGGCGGAGGCGTATGGCGTGGTTCAGGACGAGCGAATCGGTCCCACACTGCAAAAGGCCGTGGATTTCATTCTCACCAGCCAGAAACAGAATCCGCTGGGCGCCTGGCGGTACGCTCCGGAGAGCAAAGACGCGGATATCACGGTGAGCGGCGCGATGATGGTGGCGTTGCTGGCGGCGCGCAACGCCGGCATCGGCATACCGGAGGAGGCAATCCAAAAGGGCGTCAAGTTTGTCAAGAGTTGCCAAGCCAAGAACGGCGGGTTTGGTTACATCAACAATCAAGACCCGACCACGACCCGTGCCGGCATCGGCGTATTGGTGCTGGCGCTGGCCAAGGAGAAAAAGAGCGAGGCGTTCGCCAACGGCGGCAAGTTCCTGTCTGACGAAGGGTCGCGATCGCGGGCCATGGCCTCGGCCTACGCGTACTATCACGAATACTACGTGGCGCAGGCGTTGTTTCACTATGACGAATCGGTGTGGATGAAATGGAATGTCAACAACATCAAACGCATGGCAGCCCAGCAGGGCGCTGATGGCAGTTGGAAAGGCATGGATCCCGCCCTGTCCACGTCCATGGCTTTGCTGTCCCTGGCCGTGAACTACCGGTTTTTACCCATCTACGAAAAATGATGAACCACCGACATATCCTTCTCGCCGCCGCCTTCCACCTTGCCGGGCCCGGTTCGCTGCTGGCGCAGGATGTTCTGCAACTGGACAATGGCGACGTTGTGAAAGGCCGCGTCCTCCAATACGAAGCCGGATCCGGCATCCTGATTCGGCATCCCGTGCTTCAACAAGACATTGAGTTCCGCAGCGCCAACGTGACGGAGATCGAGTTCGCCAAACCCACCGAACCGCAACCCAGTGCCACGATCAATGCCGAAGTCCGCATGCACAGCGGTGACGTCTGGTTGGGTCAATTGATCACGATGGACGCACAGAACCTTTCCCTCGACACTGCCTATGCCGGCAAGGTCACTCTCTCCCGTCCGACCATCCGCGAGATATTTTTCCGGCAATCCGGCAGCGGTTCGTTCTACTTCGGACCGACGAGCCTCAGCGGCTGGAACCATTTGGCCAACCAGCAAGGATGGGAATATCGGGACGGGGCGCTCTGGGCCACCGGCCAGCAAATGGGGACGATTGGACGGGACCTCCGGTTGGGCGAGAAATCACAGGTGGAATTCGATGTGACTTGGGAAGGCTCGCTTTATTTTATCGTCACGCTGTACTGCAAAACGACCGAACAGGATCCCGGCAACTCCTATTGGCTGCAATTCGGGAATTCCTCGGTCAATCTCCGCCGGGTCCGCAAAGGCGGCGGCACCGAGAAGACGATTGGCAGCGCTCAAATCAAGAATACCGAACAAAAAGGCAGGATGCGGGTGAGCATTCTCACAGACATTGCCAAACGCACCATGACCATTCTTGTGGACGGCAAGAAGGTTGCCGGATGGACGGACGACAAGACACTGGCCGATTACAGCACCGGCATTCGTTTCCAGAGGCAGACACAAACCCCCATGAGCATCTCGAACATTCGCTCAGCTCCTTGGGATGGCGCAACCATGCCGGAGGGATCCGTCAAAAATCCCAGGGACGATGTCGTATCCTTGGTGACCGGCGACCGTATGAGCTGCCGGGTCAACGGCATCGTCGCGGGCAACATCAACGCCGAGTTTCTGAACGCTCCCAGGCAGTTTCCCTTGGACAAGACCGCTCTCATCACCTTCCCCAAACAGAATCCGCCCCCCATCGTCAAGGGTGATGCCGCCGTCGTGCTCCACGATGGAATTCGTCTCATGATGAGCATTCGCAAACTGACAGACACCTATCTCATCGGTGTCAGCCGCGAGGCCGGTCAGGTCACGATTCAGCGACAAGCCGTGGAACGCATCACGTGGCTGTCCCCTGCCCCGTCCGGCAAATCCACCCAAGAGTCAGATTCATCGGAATGATTGCCATGAAGGTTCGCTTCCCTCTCATATTCTTGCTCCTGCACTTGGCGACGTTGCCGGAGGCGCGAGCCAACCATGTTATTCGCCTGCTCAGCGGCGATGTGTTCCGAGGCACGTTGTCCATCATGGAGACCAACGGCATGGCCGTATGGCAGCATCCGTTGGCGTCCAAACTGTTTCGAATCCCGTCATCGTCCATCGTGGATGTTCAAATGACGCCGACGTTGCCGGCCCAGGGCGGTGAACAGTCCACCGCCGCTATTGAACTCACCAACGGCGACCGGATCATCGGGCGCGTGCAGTTGATGGACGCCGAGAAGCTGGTCGTCCAAACCACGGCTGCCGGCACGTTGAATGTTCGCCGCCCCATGTTGACGAGTATTGCCGGCGTTACCGATTTGGGCGGGGCTGCGGGCGCATCGGGGCAGCGGCTGTTTGGCTGGGTGCGGCAAGGCGCGACGAACACGTGGGTCTACCGGCGCGGCGGACTTGAAGTGGGACAAGGCACAATTGCCCGCAACATCGAGTTGCCATCGGTTTTTCGGGTGGACTTCGACATGGCGTGGCAAATCCACCCGGAACTCACCTTGCGTTTGTTTGCCGATCCGGACAAGTGGAACAGGAAACAGCACTTGATCATCGCCATCGAAGGACAGAGCGTGCAGACCGGCGTGAGTTACACCGACCAGACTCAGAACATCGGCATGAACACATTCGGCTATGGAAGTTTCGCACCAACCAAGAGCCGTCAATGCCACGTCACAATCTTGGTGGATAACCGGGGCGGACGCTTCGATATCCTCATCGATGGCAAATCAGTGATGCGATCGAATGCATTTGGCGGCGTTGCCGATACCGGCCCTCTTTCCGGTTCCGGCGTGGTTCTTCAGGGCAGCTACCGCAAAGCCATCCTCCAGAATCAATTTCGCAATCGCGGCAACAACCCCGCCGGTGCAGCAGCTTTTGCCATGGCCCGCCACGCTCAGGAACAGCCTTCGCCCACGCGCATCAGCGGTTTCCGCTTGTCGAGCTGGGATGGGCAACCTCTCGACAAGTCCGCCAACCAACCTCCACCCAAGTTGGACACCATCGCGCTGGCCAATGGTGACATCGCCACGGGGACAATTGAGAAGATCGCCGACAATCAGGCTCTGGTGAAAACGGCGCACGTGGCGCTGAATATCCCGATTGAACGCGCGCTCAACGTCCGCCTCGCCGCCTCCAAATCTGAACGTGCCCGCCGCGTCAACGGAGATGTCCGCGTGTACTTGGTGGACGGCAGTCAGATCACCATGATGCTGGAAAGCATCACCGATTCCGCCCTGGTGGGATCAAGCGAGAATTTCGGACGCGCCAGCGTGCAACGAGCCGCCGTTGATTACATCCAGTTCAACATCTACGATTCACGCGCGCAGAAGCTCCACAGCGAGAACTGGGGGTTCTGAGCCGCGCCCCTGCCGTCGCAAGATTGACACTGCCGGCCAAATTTGGTCTTTTCAGCCCACAACCAACGTATTTGGAGGAAACTCAGCCATGACCAATCCCGCCGCGATCAAGATCAACCGCCCCAAGAACCGCCTCGTCGGCAGCAACCCCAAGATCGGCATCCGACCTACCATTGACGGACGACTGGGCGGCGTTCGCGAATCACTTGAAAAGCAAACGATGGGCATGGCCAAGAACGTGGCCCGCATTCTCAACCAAAATCTCCGGCACGCTGATGGCACAAAAGTGGAATGCGTCATTGCCGACCACACCATCGGCGGAATAGCCGAGGCTTCGCTGTGCGCCGAGAAGTTCGCCAGGGAAGGAGTGGGCGTTTCGCTGACTGTCACGCCCTGCTGGTGCTACGGGTCGGAGACAATGGACATGGATCCGCTCATGCCAAAAGCCGTCTGGGGCTTCAACGGCACCGAACGCCCCGGCGCCGTCTATCTCGCCGCCCTCTCCGCCGGTCACAATCAGAAGGGACTCCCCATCTTCAACATCTACGGACGCGATGTGCAGGACGGCGGCGACAACACGATCCCCGCCGACGTGCAGAAGATGCTTCTCCAATTCGCCAAAGCCGGTCTCGCCGTCGCCACCATGCGCGGCAAATCCTACTGCTCGATGGGCGGCACCTCGATGGGCATTGCCGGCTCGATTGTGGACGTGTCGTTCTTCGAGGCGTTTCTCGGAATGCGCGTGATGTTCGTGGACATGGTCGAGTTTGTCCGCCGCATCGAACGCGGCATCTACGACCCGAAGGAATTCGCCAAAGCCATCAAATGGGTCCGCGAAAATTGCCGGGAAGGCCGCGACGTGAACGACCCGAAGAAACAAAGCTCCCGGGCACAGAAGGACAAAGAATGGGAGTATTGCGTGAAGATGGCCATGGTCGCGCGCGACCTCATGGTCGGCAACCAACGCCTCGCCGACCTCGGTTTCGGCGAGGAAGCCCTCGGCCACAATTCCATCCTTGCCGGGTTCCAAGGCCAACGCCAATGGACCGATCACCTTCCGAACGGGGACTTCCTCGAAGCCGTCCTCAACACCAGTTTCGACTGGAACGGCATCCGGCAACCGTACATTGTCGCCACCGAGAACGACTCCCTCAACAGCGCGTGTATGTTGTTCAGCCATCTGCTTACCGGCAGCGCCCAGATCTTCGCCGATGTTCGCACTTACTGGAGCCCCGACGCCGTCAAACGCATCACCGGCCACACCCTCAAAGGCAAAGCGGAAGCGGGACTCCTGCACCTCATCAACAGCGGCCCCGCCGCGCTCGACGGCACCGGCCAGCAGGAGATTGACGGCGTGCCCGCCATCAAACCGTGGTGGCAGGTCACACCCGAAGACGCGGCCAAATGCCTCGACGCAACCGAATGGTGTCCCGGCGTCATCGAGTATTTCCGCGGCGGTGGTTACTCGACTCGTTACCGGACGCGCGGCGGCATGCCGGTCACGATGACCCGTCTCAACATCATCAAAGGTCTCGGCCCGGCACTGCAAATCGCCGAAGGCGAAACGGTCGAATTACCGGAGAACGTCCACGACGCGCTCGATAAACGCACCAACGAGACTTGGCCGACCACATGGTTCGTCCCGAACTGCTCCGGCAGCGGCGAGTTCCGCGACCCGTACACGGTGATGAACAACTGGGGCGCCAACCACGGCGCGTTCAGCTACGGCCACATCGGCGCCGACCTGATCACGCTCGCCTCAATGCTCCGCATCCCGGTCTACATGCACAACGTCTGCGAGACCAAAGTCTATCGCCCCAGTGTCTGGACCGCCTTCGGCTGCGACACCCGCGCCTGCACCACGCTCGGCCCTATCTACGGCAAGTACTAGCCACGAATACTCACCAATGGATAAAGCTATTACGCGAAACACAGCCTTTACAGGTGGAAAATAGCGAACCGGCAGATTGGGAGGAGAGATGGCACCAAGTCTCGCCATGGTAGTGGGATTTCTCTGTAACTCCCGCCAAGAGCGTGGTGCCCGTGAGCAACCAGCCCGTAGGCTGACACTGCGGGCTTGACTTTGGCGGAGGGTTTCGGCTTTTCTACACGCACTATGAGCCGACAAGAAAAACTCGCTTCCCTTCTCAAACTCTCTCACGAACTTGGCAACCCGACGCGCGCGCTCGCCATCCTTGGCGAAGGCAATACTTCGGCCAAGCTCGACAACCAAACGTTCCTTGTCAAAGCCAGCGGCACCTGCCTGGCGACGCTCAAGGAGGATGACGTCGTCGAATGCCGGTTCGACGCCATCCACGCCCTGATCGAAAAGAAAGGCCTGACTGACGCGGAAGTGGACGCCGCGTTGATGGATTGCCGGGTGGACAAGACCGGCAAGAAACCGTCTGTCGAAGCGTTGCTTCATGGCTATTTCCTGTCGCTGCCGGACATCGAATTCGTCGGACACACCCACGCCACGGCGGTAAACGGCATTCTCTGTTCGCCGCGCGCCGAGGAGTTCGCCACAAAACGAATCTTCCCCGACGAGATTGTCTGTTGCGATGTCGAGTCGGTGCTGGTTCCCTACACTGATCCCGGTCTTCAACTGGCCACTGTGGTCCGCGCACGCACGGAGGACTTTCGCCAGCGCCATGGCCGGGTGCCGCGCGTCGTGTTGATCAAGAATCACGGCATCGTGACACTCGGACGCAGCGTCGAGGCAGTGACCGCGTCCATGTTGATGGCCGAAAAGACCGCGCAGATCTGGGCCGCGGCTGCGACTCTCGGCGGCCCGAACTTCCTCAGTTCACACAATGTCGCCCGCATCTGCGGACGACCCGATGAAGCCTACCGCCGCAAAGTTCTCAAGGTTTGAACTGAACTGATAGTAAATTGTTTTTTAGAGGGGCTTCGCATCGGCCACAGCAGGCGGATTAAATCAGTTTATCATGTCGTGGTGCTACCAAAAGTGCACTATTGCTAGCACCCAGGGCAGACGACTCTCGTGACTGATCCTCACGACTCTTTCTTCCTGCAACTCGATAGGAATCTCCTCAAACACCAGAGTAGGCACAGTAGTTTTTGGATGGCGCGCAGCATTTGGAAAGCGTCGAGGCGTACCGTCGCGACCGTCGCAAGGATGCGCTGTTGCAGGAGCACGGCTTCCGGATTCTGCGATTCTCGGCGGAAGATGTCGGGAAGCGTCTCGATGACGTATTGGACGCAATTCTCCGGGCACTGGCTCATCAGGTAAACACGCCCTGTGTTGATCAGTTGCGGATGATATCGCCAACATTCACGGCTTCACCCTTAAGCCTGCCGCTTTGGCAAGTGCCGCTTGCTCGCTGTCGAATGTCAGCAGCACCTTCGCGCCGAGCGTCAACGCCGGGGCCACGTGCAATACGTCAAGCGCACGGTAGCCGCGCCGGGGCGTGTGCGCGTTGCTCAATCGTTCCGCTTCCGCATGGACGACTTCCCAGTCCACGGGAGGAATCACCACGCGGAACGTGCGCGTCGGGTTGTGCAACAACTCTCGGATCGTGATTGTCTTCATGTCCTACAAGTCCCCCGAAGTC
>CAZEQV010000075.1:0-12422 GCA_964514435.1 uncultured Verrucomicrobiota bacterium | reverse complement strand
CTATTTCGTTTTGGTTGAAGCTGCCGGTTTGGGCGTTTCGGACTTGGTTGTCGAACCACCCTTGTCGGCGGAAGCGGTGGATGTGGTGGCTGGACTGGATTCCTTTGTGACGGCGTCCTTGTAACCGGGCTTGCGGTAGTCGGTGATGTAGAAGCCGGACCCTTTGAACAACAAACCGGCCCCCGTGCCCAGCAAACGCTTCACCCGCCCGCCGCATTCCGGGCACTTCTTCTTCGGCGCTTCTTTCATGGACTGGAACACCTCGAAACGGTGTTCACACTTCAGACATTCGTATTCGTAAGTTGGCATAGCTGCGAGAGGTTATTCTTATCGAAAACTTTACATAATCCGTCAACCACCAATTACCGTCTCATTCAACCCTGCATCTTCCCAGCCCCCTCCACCGGCATTTTGTGGAATGATCATTCCACAAAATGCCGGCGGCGGGCTGGCAGGGCTTACAGCTTCCTAAAGGCGTCGTGAAAGGGGGAACGGTTGAATCCCGCATCTTTATCTTTCTGATTGGGAACAACAGGGCGTGAGCCGGTCGTGAGCTGCCGCGGTTGCCCCGCGACGCGAGGTCCTTTCTCGGGTTTCGCTTTCATGGATAAGGCAATGCGATTGCGTTCCTGATCCACTTCGGTAACGGTAACGTGGACTTTCTGCCCCACTTTGACAACGTCGTTGGGGTCCTTGACGAAACTGTCAGCCAACTGGCTGATGTGAACGAGTCCATCCTGATGCACGCCGACATCCACGAATGCGCCGAAGGCGGTGACGTTGGTGACGATGCCCGGTAATTTCATTCCGGGTTTCAGGTCGGCGATCTTCGAGACCTCGGCAAATTGAAACAGCTCGAACTGCCGTCGCGGGTCTCGTCCGGGCTTGGCCAACTCCTGCATAATGTCGTTCAACGTAGGCAAACCAACATGGCCGGTCGCGTAGCTTTCCAGCCTGATTTTGGCGCGCACGTTGGCATCACGCATCAAGTCTTCGACCGTGCAATTCAGGTCCTTTGCCATTTTCTCGACAACAGGATAGCTCTCCGGATGAACCGCGCTCGCATCCAATGGATTCTTCGCACCGCGGATGCGCAGAAAACCCGCCGCTTGCTCGAAGGTTTTTTCTCCCAGCCGCGGCACCTTCTTCAACTCGGCGCGCGATTGGAAAGGTCCGTTCTCATTACGCCATTTCACGATATTGTTTGCAATGGAACTGTTCAGGCCGGACACGTAGCTGAGAAGCTGTTTGCTGGCTGTGTTGACTTCCACACCCACCTTGTTCACACAGGACACGACCACGTCGTCCAACCCGCGCTTCAACAATGCCTGATCCACATCGTGTTGATACTGGCCAACACCAATGCTCTTGGGATCAATCTTCACCAGCTCGGCCAGCGGATCCATCAACCTCTGTCCTATCGAAACCGCCCCTCGCACCGTCACGTCCTTGTCCGGGAACTCCTCGCGCGCCACATCGCTGGCGGAATAAATGGACGCGCCGCGTTCGTTGACCATGATGACCCGTATGGTGGACGGCAAACCGCACGCTCTCACGAACGCTTCCGTCTCGCGGCTCGCGGTGCCATTGCCGATGGCCACTGCTTCTATGCCAAAATGTTTCACGAGCTTGACGACTATTTCCGCGGCCTGCCGCAACTGCATCTCCGAACTTGCCGTCGGATAGATCACATCGTCGTGCAACAGTTTCCCCTGCGCATCGAGAACCGCCAGTTTGCAGCCGGTGCGAAAACCGGGATCAATGGCCAGCACCTTCTTCTGCCCCAACGCCGGGGAAAGCAACAGCTCACGAACGTTCTCCCCAAACACGCGAATCGCTTCTATGTCCGCCGCTTTCTTGGAACTCAACCGGGCCTCTGTTTCCATCGAGAGCGACAGCAATCGCCGGTAGCCGTCTTCGCAAGCCAATCCGACCTGTTGCGCGACCGCGCCGCCGCCCCGCACAAACATCACCCGCAACAAGCTGATGGCTTTGTACTCGTCCACCGTGATCCGCAACATCAACACGCCTTCCGACTCGCCGCGACGCATCGCCAAGAGCCGGTGCGACGGACATGTTGCGAGCGGCTCGGACCATGAATAGTAATCGCGAAACTTGGCCGCATCCGGTTTGGTTTCGCCGCCGGTGACCAGCTTGGAACTGATGACGGCCTCTTTCTCAAACAACGCCCGAACTTGCCGGCGCGCTTCAGGGTCGTCCGTGAATCGTTCCGCGAGAATGTCCCGCGCACCGGCCAATGCATCCTCCGTCGTGGGCGCCGCCTTGTCCTTGTCATCGCTCGGCACCACGAACTTGGCCGCTTCCGCCGCGACATTGACGTTGCCGGACTGGTTGGCCAACAACCAGTCCGCAAGCGGTTCAAGTCCGCGTTCCCTGGCCATCGTGGCGCGGGTGCGACGCTTGGGACGGTACGGCGCAAACACATCTTCGAGCGCGGTCATCGTCAACGCACCGGCCACTTTGGCGCGCAGTTCATCCGTGAGCAGTTTTCGTTCGTCCAGCGACTTGATGATGGCGGCGCGTCGGGCTTGGAGTTCGACCAGTTGCCCCATCCGGTCGCGAATGTTGGTGATGGCCACTTCGTCCAGCGAGCCGGTCACCTCTTTGCGGTAACGCGCGACAAACGGAACCGTGGCGCCTTCCGCCAGAAGTTGGGCGGTTGCCGCCACGCTTCGGGGCGGGATTTTCAGCTCCGTGGCGATTTGGTTGACGTAAACAACAGCGTTACCCGCGGTGGTGTTCGTGCTCATAGGCAAATAGTGCGTCGTGCATGTACAAGGTTGCCGGTGCCGTTGCCAACCTAGAAACCAGAAGCGCCCAAGGCCACGAACTCCGGCGCGATGGAGGCCGCCACCGTCACTTGTCTTCCGGCGCGTTGCACCCGGGCCGTGACAGGCCGGGCCGCGCGGCGTTTCTCCAAGAAACCGTTGTACGCCTCCTCAAACTCCATCGCATCCTCCTCGCTGTCCCACACGGTCAGCCAAATCAATCCGGTAGGCCCGTTCGACCCCTTCTCGTACACGTGAAACCGGTCCCCCGTCCAGCCTTGCGCCGCCAACTTCGCCCGCCACGCGCCTAGTGGCTCTTGAAACAAACATTTCACGCCAAACTCGCCCAGCGTGTTGTCGCCGATCTTTTGCCAGTCCGCCGACCCCACTGGCTTGGGTTCCAACTTTACCGGCTCCCAGTTTCCTTTCAGATAATCGTCGGGATGCAGAATCTCACGGGTCGAACGCGGCGGATGCCGGTACGCTTTGTTCACCGCTTCGAACCCGCCTTTTTCCATGATTTCGGAAACGAACACCTGTCCTTGCGTGTACGGAAACAGCAACATCTCCCGCAGATACAATGGGGCCGCCAGCAACGCCGCCGTGTTCTGCCCCAACATCGCGCCGAGGTCATTCATCAGATTCTTCGGATCGGCGTGTTCCACGTACCACTGCGTCATCAACACCGTCGCGTCGCCCTCGATCAACGCCGCCGTCGCCAGCGCCAGATCATCGTTGTGTTTCACCCGCAACGGCATGTTGGTGAGCGTGAAGTTCTGATCTTGCAACGAGTGCGTCAGTTCATGCGCCAGCAGCATCCGATCCAGCGCGCCGGTCCATGTGGAGTTCTTGAACGTGAACAACTCCCGCGACTCGGGCACGTAGAACGCCGCGACTTGCTCGTTGTAAAGGCTGACGATGATCTCCAACAGATCCGTGCCGTCCGGCACCAATCCCAAGGTGGCCAATGTCCGCCCGTAATGACGCAGTTCCTCCTCGGTGAACTGTTCGCGCACTTTGCCGACAAGAAAGTCCCGCAATTCCACGCGCTCCATCAACCGGTACCGTACCGGCTCCAGGAACTTCAGCCCGCGAATCGCGCTGGTTTGTTGTTCGATCCGGTGACGCAGTTCGGCTTGTTGCTCCTCGGACAGAACCACACCGGGCACGTCGGGGGGAGCGACCACCGTGTCCGCGTTCCGGAAGAAAAACCACCAGCCACCCGCGCCCAACAACACGAGCAGGAAAAACGCACCGGCCAGTATGGACAAAGTCTTTTTCATTGGTTGCACACACAGCGGGTGATACGCTGCGGGTCACGTACCTAATGGAACTCACCACAAAACTCCAGAAGCTTCTCGCTTCTGACCGCTATCATCCCATGCGCCGGGCCGAACTGGCCAAAGCGCTGCGACTCACACCTGCCGAACGCGTCATCTTTCGACGCACACTCGATGAACTGGTCCGCAAAGGCCAGATCGTCCGCGTCCGCAAAGACCGGTTCGTCCTGCCCGAGGAAGCCGATCTGGTGACCGGACGGCTCACCTTCAACGAGAAAGGTTTTGCCTTCCTCATACCGGAACCGTCCGCCACCGGCCAAACAACCGAGGACATCTACATTGCTGAGGAAGATACCGGCGTCGCCATGCACGGCGACCGGGTCGTGGCCCGACTCCACCGCGAAGGCCATCGGGGCCGGCAAGGTGACCGCACCGCCGGCCGGGTGATCCGCATCTTGGAACGCGCGCACGACACCGTGGTCGGCACGTTGCAGAAGACGAAACTGTTTTTCTATGTTGTGCCGGACGACCCCCGGTTCATCCACGACATCTACACCCAACCGGCTCTCAACGCCGAAGTCGGTGACAAAGTGGTCGTCAAACTCGCCGAATGGACATCCCGCCACGTCAATCCCGAAGGCGAGATCGTGGAACGCATTGGGCGATCCGACGCGCCCGGCGTGGACATCATTTCCATCATTCGCAAGCACCGGTTGCCGGTCAAGTTCACCGAGCAAACGTTGACCGAAGTCGAACGATTGCCCGGCAAGATTGATCCGCGCGACACGGCCGGCCGGCTCGACTTGCGGCGGGAGTTTATCATCACGATTGATCCCGACGACGCCAAAGATTTTGACGACGCGGTGAACGTGGACGAACTCGGCGGCGGCGGCTGGCGGCTGGGCGTTCACATCGCCGATGTCTCGCATTATGTGCGGCCCGGCAGCGCGCTCGACCGGGAAGCCCACGCGCGCGGCAACAGCACCTACCTGGTGGACCGCGTCCTGCCCATGTTGCCGGAACAGTTGTCCAACAACCTCTGCAGCCTGCGTCCCCGCGAAGATCGTCTCACGATCAGTTGTTTCATTGAGTACGGCCCGGACTTGAGCGTCCGCAAGACATCGTTCGCGCGCAGCGTGATTCATTCGCAGCACCGGCTCACCTACAAGCAGGCATTTGCGAGATTGGAATCGAAAGGTCAAGACGATCCGCTGACGCTGGAACTCAAGAAGATGTGGCAACTGGCCTCCAAGATTCGCGCGCAACGGTACGCGCGCGGCTCGCTGGATTTGGAGTTTGCCGAGGTGAAAGTGCGGTTGGACAAGAACGGCAAACCGACGCACATCGAGAAGGTCGAATACGACATTTCGCATCAGTTGATCGAGGAGTTCATGCTGGCCGCCAACGAAGCCGCGGCCAAACGCATCTGCCAGGCGCAGGTGCCGGTCTTGTATCGTATCCATGACGATCCGGATGTCGCCAAGCTCAAAGATTTCCGAGTGTACGCACAGGGCTTCGGCTACAAAGTCGGCGATGTGACGCATCGGGGCGAGCTGCAAAAGTTGCTCAGATTGGTCAAAGGCAAGCCGGAGGAATACGCGATCAACTTGAATCTGTTGAGGTCGCTGAAACAGGCGAAGTATTCACCGCAACCGGTGGGACACTACGGGTTGGCGAAGAAGTTCTACACCCATTTCACCAGCCCCATTCGCCGGTACGCTGACTTGGTGGTGCACCGTGTGTTGATGGCGCTGGAGTCCGGCAAGGGAAATGGCGACGGCTCCACTCGGACTTATTCCCTGCCGGAACTATCGAAGATGGGCGAACACATCTCACGCACGGAACGTGTTTCCGCTGAAGCCGAAAAGGAATCGGTCGAGTTGAAGAAACTGGAGTATTTCCAGCAGCAGGCGCAGAAAGGCAAACGCGAGGTGATGCAAGCCGTTGTCTGCACCGTGCGGAACTTCGGTGTCTTCGTAGAGCTACCGGATTCGTTGGTGCAAGGTCTCGTGCACATCTCGGCGCTGGACGACGATTTTTATCATTACGACGCTACCCGGGAACGTCTTGTTGGCAAACGGACGCGGCGCGTGATTCAGATCGGCGACAAGTTGCCGGTACAGGTTGAACGTGTGGACGTCTTCAAACGCCAGTTGGATTTCCGGGTGGCGAAAGTCTGAGTTCGACGGCTGTTACTTTCGCCTAGCCACTTCGGAAGCCAAACCCATGAGGCGCGCAACGGCGGAGAGACTTTGCGCGCCATGAGCGGAGCCGGTGAGGATGATGGTCGCGCCATCCTGCGTGATGCTGATGGCTTGAATGGTCTTGGCGGCTTGTTGCCGGGAAGGATTGGTCGCATCCCCTTCCACAAACGCCATTCCCACCTCGCGCCATGCTTGAATGTTTCGCAATGCAATCGCTGCCGACCGTTCGTCCCGTGCCTGCAACCGCACTTTTGCCTTCCATTCTTTGTTGGAACACTCCGCCTCGGCCACAATACCGGCAACGTGTCGCCCTACGCTGTCCGGCATGTAAATTTGCGGTCCTGTGATGACGGCGATAAGACGCAACGGTTGCTCCAAGAGCTGCTTGGATGGAGCCGTGTCTTCACGGAACAATTGCTCGTAGGCTCGTTGACGGAGCCGGACCGAATCCGTTGCGCCCACGGACGAACCTCGGCTGCTGCCCAATGTGTAGAAAGCCTGTTCCATCCACGGCGGGATTTCGCGGTTGCCGTTGCGTGTGCTGACGGTCTTCGGGACCGGCAAGGTTTGTCCAGGAAAGCTATGGATGACCACGTCGGACGCCTTGTCATTGACCGGCCGGTAGGTGATGGCAAACAAACCGCAGTTGGTGTCGCTCAATCGGCCTTCCGCGTAACGCAACAGTTCGGCGGGGTTGTCACACTGCAACAGCGGCTCGCCTTCGAACTGTCCGTTCCCTGCGGGAAAATCATTCGAGGAAACCACCCCGGCCGTCAAACGGTTCGAGACTCGCATATCTGCGGGGCGCTCGACCTGGTCAAACACAGGCGGCTCGATCGTCATCTCTGCGACCACGGCGTAGGCGCGAACTTCAGCGGCAGCGGCTTCGGCATTGAGCGCCACCGGAACTGATTCTCCCAAGGCGCGCTCATCCGCCGACCGCGCATGGCTGTACGTCGTGTAAAGATTCCCGAGTTGGGATTCCAGCTTTCGGAGCCGAAGAATCCGCTCCACATCGGCCCACGCCATTGCGTCACGGCGTTGCTGCGGGTCAGCAAGAGCGGAAGCGTGTTTGAGTCGGCGCTCATAATCGCGGGAGATCAATCCGGATTGGACTTGGCGAAAGGCTTCGGTCAGCAGGGAAAACGCTCCATCCTGGTTCTGGAGTTCCTGTGCCGTGCTGACGGTGGAATTGCCGACACCGCGGCCCGCCGCCGAGAGCCATACGATACCGGCCATGACCATCACCAACATGAATGCGCGTGTGCTCAACTGTGACCACTTCCCTTCCGGGTCGGTCAACAAAAGCGACCAGTCAGCCAAAGGCATCGCGGCGCTTGAGCTTGGGTGGCGACCTCTGTTGCTCAACGGGAGGGAGCTTAGCCAACACGCAATTCCTTGTCTGTCGGGTGAATCGCGCATTCTTGTGTAGGTCATTTGTAGGACAGGTTAGGGGTCAAGCTTCAGGACGGGCACCGAAAAACCATTGAATGGCGTACTGTAGCACAGCGTTCGCATTGGCCAATCCGAGCTTCTCTTTGATCCGTTCCCGGTACGTGTCCACCGTCTTGACCGACAAACCCAGGAGAACCGCGATCTCTTGCTTGGATTTTCCTTGGGCAATCAACTCCATGATCTGAAGTTCCCGGTCGGACAACATATCCAAAGTCGCCTCATCTTTCCGTCGCAGATGTCCGAGCAACTGTCGCACGATCCCTTGGGCGATGGTTCCTGAGACATGAACCTCCCCGGCGAGAACCTGTCGGACCGCACGAACGATGGTTTCCGATGCTTCGGCTTTGGTTACGTATCCTCGCGCGCCGGCGCGAATCGCGCGTTCGGCGTAGATTTTTTCCGCATGCATCGAAAGCACGAACGGAACGATGGCCGGGAACATTTCTTTCATGTCCTTGATCAGTTCCAATCCATGGGAATCGCGCAGGCTCAAATCTACGATCGCCAAATGCGGTTTCGTCTTGCGGAAGACCTCCAAGGCTTCCTGCCGGGAAGCGGCCTCACCGCACACTTTCATATCAGGTTCCCGGTTGATGATGGCGGAAAGATGTTCGCGAACAATCGCATGATCATCCACCACTACAATCTTGGTCATAGAATTCGCGCTCGTCATCAAACCCAACCCATTTTCTGATCAGACTACAGGAAACACAGGGCGGCTGCCATCAGGTGTCGCCCTAATTCATGGGTAAGGGAATCCCCTAGGCGGCATCGGGTGAAAAGTCAGGGTTGTCGAACCATTCCACGCAATGCTAAGAATGCGCCCATGAAACGATCCGAAATCAACTCTGCCATCGCGCGCGCGGAACGATGTTTCCGCGCCCATCACTGGGCTTTGCCCCCGAATCCGCAATGGGATGTCACCGACTTGGGCCTCGGCAACTTCTGCCGGTGGGGGGCGGTGCTCGTCAACCTCGCCTTGGAGGAGGAATACAGTGAGAAACTGATTTACATGTTCCATCGCCAAATCGTGCCGGCTCATTGTCACAAGAAAAAAAAGGAGGACATCATCGCTCGGGTGGGCACCTTCTCCATGCAAGTCTGGTTCGGCAACCCAAAGAGATGGGACAAGACCGGCTCCTTGCAGGTCAACAACGTGTTGCGCGCCGCGCGTTCCGGCCAGATCATCCACCTCGGCCCCGGTGAACGCGTCACTCTTGAACCGGGCGTGTACCATGAATTCTGGGCGTTGAGTGACGACGCCATGATCGGCGAAGTGTCCACCAAGAATGACGACCTCCACGACAACTTCTTCGTGAACTCCGACATCGGCCGGTTCCCTGAAATTATCGAGGACGAACCGCCCCTAGTGCGCTTGGTCAGTGAGAAGAGCGCCGACAAGAAGAAATAGCGACCAGTCAAACAGGTTCAACCACAAGCCGCGACAGCGGAGAACTTTTGTGGGTTGCCCTTGCCTACCGGCAAGGCAGTCGCTAGACTCCGCGCCCGTGTATGGGAGGCAGATGCAAGTCTGTCGGGAGTTTTCTGCGGATGCCAGCGACCAACGAGGTTTTGATTCAAGCCAACAACGTCGAGCGCGTGTACGTCACCGGTCACGACACTGTGTACGCGTTACGCGGTATCACGCTTTCGATCTATCGCGGCGAATACATTTCACTGATGGGACCATCAGGTTCCGGCAAGACCACGTTCTTCAACATGATCGGCGCGCTGGACTTTCCCACCGGCGGCGAGATCAGCGTCGGCGGCCGCAATCTTCGCTCGCTCACTCCCGGCCAGCTTTCCTACCTGCGCTGCGTCAACATCGGCTACATCTTCCAAAACTTTAACCTCATCGAAGTCCTGAGCGCCCTGGAGAACGTGATGTTGCCCATGAAATTTCTCGGACTCTCCGACGCCGAGGCGCGCCAGAAGGCGGCAAAAGTCCTGGAACGAGTGGGACTGGGACATCGCCTGCATCACCTGCCCGGCGAGCTTTCCGGCGGCCAACAGCAACGGGTCGCCATCGCCCGATCCCTGGCCAATGATCCCAGCCTGCTATTGGCCGACGAGCCGACCGGCAATCTCGACTCCAACACCGGCCTGGCCATCGTCAATCTCCTCAGCCAACTCAGCAAGGAACTCGGCGTGACGGTCGTGTCGGCCACGCACGACCACCGGATGCTCGACGTTTCGGACCGCGTCGTTTATCTGCGAGACGGCAGGGTTGAGAAAATCGTCGCCCGCGAAGACCTGAAGATTTCCGTCGGCTCAATCGAGACGCCTGTGCATGGACATTGACCGCCAGACAGCCCTGCCGGACCCGGCAACGCCTTCGGCTTGGAGCCGGTGGCTGACGATTGCCTTTGGCGTATTCCTGATTGCCGTCATCACGCCGTTGTCGCAATTCCTGACGATCATGACGGTAAACGCCGACGTGGAAACGGCGACGCCGGTGGGCTGGGCGGTGGGATTGGTGTTCAGCTTCGTGCTGATCATCGCCGTGTTGCGATTGCTGCTGAAACGGAAACTGGTCCATAAAGCCAATCTTGTCATTCTCTACTGCATGTTGACGCTGGCGGTGCCGGTTATGAACCTCGGCGTGGTGCGTCATGTGTTTCTTTCGATGTACAGCGTGATCTATGAGTACATGCACATTGGGACGAGCACCTACCGGACCGCCTACAACGCACTGAACCCGGACTGGTTCCCGGTGGCGCCCACCGATGAGGGATTGGCCTGGAACAAAGCGGAGCGGTTGCTGCAAATGGTGGCCGACGAAAAAGCCATCGGGGAACGCAAACGCGCCGAGCGCAAACTGGACAGCATCATCGTCACGGAACAGCAGCGACTCAGAGGCATCGCCATAACCGAGCCACCGCCGGCCGCTGAACTGGCCAAACTCCTGCCGGCAATGGGCGTGGATGAGTTGATCCGAATCCGCAAACAGGAGAACGAAGCGGCATTGCGCAGCCTCGGTTTGTGGGAGGCGTCGGAACAGGAATTGGCCAGGAAAACAGCGGCCAGCCGTGAAGCAGCGGCACGATTGCCGGGCACGCTGGCCGGTCACGATGAATTTGAGGCCAGTCTGTTGCCGGACAACCTGGCGCGCCTGGATGTGAAAGGACTGGAACGGGTCGAAAACCAGCAACGGTCGTTGAACGAATCCGACCGGGCCAAGTTGCAGCAACGATTGCAGAAGTTGAAAGGTTCGCTGTCATCGCTGCGCGCCGACCTGACAGCCTTGAGCCGCTCGGATTGGTCCCACGTGCGGGAACAAATTGCCAGCCGGTATCGGACGGAGTTCGCGCGGTTGAAAAAAGAAGAGGTGGCCGAGATTCGCGGCAGCTTCGTGTACCGTTTGAGCCGGCAGGAACGAAGCGATTTGCTGCACCAGGACGGACAAGAAGACACTCCCAACCAGAACCTGTCCGCGCTCATCACCAGCCTCTGGCCGGACCAAGCTGCGCAACAGGTAAAGCTGCGCGCGACGTTCCGCGACAATCTGGCGTTGGTCTTCGAAAAACTGCCGTGGCATTTATGGGCCGGACCGCTGGTGATGTGGGGATTGTTGTTCACCTGTCTGTTCCTGTTGATGATGTGTCTGGCGGAATGGCTGCGTCGAAAATGGGTGGACCGCGAGAATCTGGCGTTCCCCATTGTGGAAGTGGTGGATCATGCCATCCGTCACGACAGCGAACTGGAGTCAGCGGACGACATTCGCCACCCGGGCAAGCGCCAGTGGATGTTCAATCCGATATTCGGACTGGGATTCCTGTTGGGGGTATTGATCCTTGGCATGGAAGCGTTGGGACATTACGACATCATCCACACCCGCTCGGTGATGTTCTTTGACGTGACCGACAAGGTGTTGAAGAACTCCTCCACCTTCCGCGAGATGAACCATGTGTACTTCATCGTTTCGCCGATTGTGGTGGGCTTGCTGTTTCTGGTGAGTCTGGAAATCAGTTTCTCAGTCTGGGTTTTCTTCGCGATGTATATGGTTGTGGTCATGTCGGTGAAACTGGCCAAAGTGGAGTTTCTCGACACGATCTACCTCGGTTGGGGCGGCGGGCGATTCTTCCCGTTCCCGGCGGAACAACTACTGGGCGCAAGCTTGGTGTTTGCGGCGATCATCGCGTTCAAAGCCTGTCGCACGACGGTCACGAAACCGGCCGCTGGCCAAGCGCAAGAGCCGCCCGCCTACATACCGGCCAAAGTCACCACAGCCGGTATGATTCTCTTGCCGTTGATCATACTCGGACTTCTCTGGAACATGGGCATCACCAACATACCGTTTGTGCTGCTCGTGGGAATGTTCGTTCTGGCGATCACTATCACGGCGGCGCGCGCACGGGCGGAAACGGGGCTGCACACTCATCATGTGAGCTATGAATTCACCAAGCTCCCGCTGGTGTTGGGGCTTACCGGCTTCACCGGCGCCAAGGTTTTCACCCGCTACCTGGCCATTGCGTTCCTGCCGATCACGCTGTTGTTCCGCACGCTGGGCCAGCAGCTCGAAAATATCGAGTTGGGGCGCCGCTACCAGATCAAGTACCGCACGATCGCGGTGGCGGGATTGACGGCGTTTTTGACGGCGCTGATTGTGGGATTGTTGTCGTTCCTGGTGTTTTCCTATTTTTGGGGCGACAAGTTTTTCGGGGACAAAGTATTTCCTGGTCAGGGACCATCCG
>CAZEQV010000074.1:0-12438 GCA_964514435.1 uncultured Verrucomicrobiota bacterium | reverse complement strand
GTGACGGTGATCCAGTCGGAGAACCAGTTGCCAGTGGCGATCTGCCGCAATGTGACAACCAACGCGGGGGCGTCCTGCTCGGTCAACATCACCGCGGCACAGGTGGACAACGGGTCGAACGATCCCGATGGCGGCCCGGTGACGTTGTCGTTGAGTCCGGCCGGCCCGTACCCGATCGGACAGACGACGGTCACCTTGACCGTGGTGGATGACGAAGGCTCCACCAACACCTGCACGAGCACCATCACTGTGGTGGACAACACCGCTCCGAATGTCACCTGCCCGGCCAACATCACGGTGACGATACCGGCCGATCAAAACAGCGCGGTGGTGGAGTTCGCCACGCCGGTCGGCACGGATAGCTGCGGCGAAGTGACGGTGACAACCTCACCGGTTTCTGGCAGCGCGTTCCCGGTTGGCGTCACAACGGTGACAGTCACGGCGCGCGACGAATCGGACAACGTCAAGACTTGCACGTTCACGGTGACGGTGCGTCAAGAAACGAGCACGAGCTGCAACAGCATTGATGACCTCATTGCGCAGATTGAGCAGTCGTCCCTCAACAAGGGCCGCAAGCAACAGCTCATCACGCGGCTGATCAACATCAAGATGTACCTGAAGCAGCCGCGGTCCGTGCTGGCGCAGACCTCCACGTTTGTGCGGTTGGTGGAGATCATGGAACGTCAGGGGCATTTGGATTCGGAGACGGCGAACGCCTGGATCGCTTGCATCCAATATCTGACCCGCTAACGAAGTAATGTTGGAACAGAGGAGCAGGGCCGAAAGGTCCTGCTCCTTTTTCTTTGCCGGCAACGGAGGAATGGCAAAGCGGGAAGTTACGGTTTTGTGGCAGCGAGTCACGGACACGTGCCGAATGTGGGCCATTTTACGCAACATGTTTCCGGCAAGGTTGTTGCGGGTGCCTGGCCAGTGTCCTGATTGCGCAGACGGATGGCGTAACACTGAAAGAAGAATTGGAAGTGAACCGCTAGTGTTGGCGACGTTGCGAGGATTGGGTCCTGCGAAAATTTCGTGGGAGCCGTGAAAGCAGAACAAGAAATCGAAACCAAAAAAGGGAGGAAGAGATGAGCAAATTGAAAATGCACGGATTGATCATGACGATCACCGTTGCGATGGCCATACAGGCCAAAGCCGCGCAGGAATCCACGCCTGTCGGTTATACTCGTACGGTCGTGCCGTCGGGCGCGGACCGTGTGGTATCCGTTCCGATCAGTGATCAGGTGGACTACACCGGGTCAGTCAGTTCGATCAGCGGAAACGAAATCACCGTGAGCGGCACGCCGTTTGTAACGGGCGCGTACACCAACGGCTTGTCATATGTTCGGTTCACCAGCGGCGCGAATGCGGGGTTGTGGGCGACGATCACCAACAACACGGCCAGCACGCTGTTGTTGAAAGGCACTGATCCGGCCAACCTCAGCACGGTATCGGCCGGTCACCGGTTCGTGATTCAGCCGCACACCACGCTGTCCACGATGTTCCCGGCTTCTGACTTGGGCAAGTCGTTCGTGGCTTCCACCAGCACGCTGGCAACCGGCCGCAAGACGGAAGTGTTGCTGGTCAACACCGCTGGTGAGACAGTCAATCGTGGCGCGACAACGTACTTCTACTTCGGTGGCTGGCGGCGTCAGACGACCGGCACGCCACTGGAGCCGAATACGATTGTGCCGCCGCAACAGTACGTCATTCTAAGAAACCGCAATAATACCGGCAGCCTTGTGTTTGAGAAGGTGATGGCGCGGTATCCGTGGGTCTTGGGTGCGCCGAGCGTGGCCGCCACGGTGAAGAATGACAATCCGATGACGGCCGGTCAGTTGGGCATGTTCAGTCTGTATGAGTTGGATTTGGTGGGTTCGGGCGCGTTCACGCCGAGCACCAGCACGCTGCCGACCGGCCGCAAGGACGAGTTACTTGTCTTCAATCCGATTGACGCGATTAACCTCGGCGCCACGACCTACTTCTGCACGATCAGCACCACGAACCAAGGCTCAGTTGTGGAATGGCGTCGTCAGACGACCGGCACACCGGTCGTGAACGCAGAAGAAATCATCGAAGCCGGCTCCGGCTTCATTGTGCGCCGCGCCGCCCAGGGCAGCGCCGTCACGAACAACTGGGTAAATGCACCAACCGACTAAACCAACCACTATCAACAACCAATCAAAGAAAGAGAGAAAAAAGAAATGAATATGAAACTGAAAATGGCCGCCATGATGGCAGCCGCGTTGTTCGCAGTCACCACGCAGTCGCAGGCACTCGTGTCGCTGTCCACCGTCAGCGCCGCTAATATCTTCGAGTCCGACGGTGTCACCTTAGCCAACGGGATTGCCACCTACCTCATTGACGAGGATGGCGACGGCTTTGGCGACCTGACGTTGCCGACGACATTCGTTCCGGATCTGGATGACAGCATGATCGGCAAGATTGAGATCATTGATGGAATCATCAACGGCTCGTTGCCGGACTTTGCGTTGGGTAGCGGCATTGACATCGGCGATGACATCCTCTTGGTGTTCTATCCCGGTCTGACGATGTCGGCCACACAACCCGGCTACAGCCAGCCGTTCGGAACATTCCGCACGGACTCCATACCGGACTTCAGCGACATCAGTTTCAATGTGCCTTCTGATGGCATCTACGCGCTGAATGCCTTCACAATAGAGATGGGTGGCAATCTCGCCAACGACTCGATGGTGGCCAACCAGGTGACCCAGGCGATTCCCGAGCCTTCGAGCATCGCGCTCGTGGTGCTCGGTCTCGTGGGCGTCATCGCGGGCCGCAAATTCAAACGCAGCTAATCACGACAGCCACAAGGAGACACACATAATGAATCAGAAGATCAAACATTGGTTGAGCGCTGCCAGTGCGGTCGCCCTCAGCCTTGGCGCGATCGGGTCTGCCTCGGCGGCGACCAACACGATCACCAGCGCCATCGAACAAAGCACGGTCTGGACATCCGACAATGTCTATCTGCTCCATGACCTCATCTTCGTCCGCAGCAATGCGACGTTGACTATTGAGGCCGGTACGACAGTGTTGGGCTCGCCCGACAGCGCCACGCCCGGCGCCAACAATCCCGGCACGTTGGTGGTCACCCGCGGTTCCAAGCTCAAAGCGTTGGGCACGGAAGCTGCGCCCGTCGTGTTCAAGGGACTGGACGTGGATGACGGCGCCGGTCAGTGGGGCGGAATCGTGATAAACGGACGCGCCTACTTGGCCAAGGACACACTCAGCGGTCCCAACGGCAATAAGACGACGCAGGTGGAAGGATTGAGCAGCCTGGCTGCCAACGGTCTGTACGGCGGCAACGACGATGATGACGATAGTGGCGTCATCCGGTATGTCTCGATTCGCAACGCCGGCTTCGGTCTGGCAGCCAACAATGAGTTGAACGGTATCGGCATGGCCTGTCTCGGTCGTGAGACAGCGATGGACCATGTTGAGATTTTCAACAACATTGATGACGGCTTCGAATGGTGGGGCGGCACGATCAACGCCAAGTACTTGGTGGTGTACAATGCCGGTGATGACTCGTTCGACATTGATGAAGGATTCCGGGGCAAATTGCAGTTCTGCTTCGGCATTCAGGGCGATGCTGATCGAGTTTCTGGCACGCCCACAGTGGGCGGCGGCATCTCCGACCGCGGGTTGGAATGCGACGGCGGCAACGGCCCGGACGGCAGCCAGCCGTACGCGTTGTGGAAGGGTTACAACTGGACCTTGATTGGCAAGGGTTCCACGCTTGGAATTGCCAATGTCGGCTTGTATATTCGCGACAACGGTTCTCCCCAGCTCTGGAACAGCATCATTGCCGACTTTGCCGGCAATGCGGTGCACGTGGAAAACGAGGGTGGCGATGGCGCGATCAACGCGCAGACGCGCTTCTTGACCTCGTGGGTCAACTCGTTCCCGATCACCAACAACCCGACGTTCTATCGCACGGAGACCAACGGGTACCACGCGATGCTGATGCACAACATCTTCCACGCAAATGGAGGATTGGTGTCGCTCACGCCGTCGGAACTGGCGGCTGATGCCTCGCACGGTGGGGAAAGCTATTCACAGTCTGGCAACAGCACCAACGTGTTCACCTTGCCGTCTTGTGAAGGCAACATCACCAACGCCACGGCCTGGCCGATCCAGGGCGGTGCTCCGCTTCGCGGTGATCCCGGTGGCTTTAGTGTCACAAACATCAATCCGTTGGCGGCCAACGACGCGACCAACAGTCCTGTGAGCGCGCCGATTGACGGATTCTTCACGCCGGTCAACTATCGCGGCGCGTTCAGCACGACCAACCTCTGGGTGGCCAACTGGACGCGGATCTGGGAAAAGGGCATTGTTCCGACCTCCCACGTCAATCCTACCGCCCCGGCCATCACGGTGGTAATCACCAACAGCCAAACGGAGATCAGCATGGCCACCGGCGCGGGAGTCCAGTACAGCTTGGAATCCACCTATGACGGCAAACACTGGCACCCGATCACCTTGATCAATGGAAACGGCTCCACGCAGACGTATGTGGATGTCAGCCCGTTGACCAACACTGTGATCTATCGCGTGGTTGTGCCCTAGATCGTAACACCAACCTGACATAGCGGATGCGAGGCAGCAGGGCGCATCCGCCCAACCTCCAGGAAGGAGGCGCGAGGTCCAATCCCTCCGCCTCCTCCTGTCGTTTCCCATGAAAATCTCACCACTTGCCATTTTCCTTGCCGGTTTGACGCTAGCCGGCACATCACGCGCGGCAGCCACAGCGGACAAGCATCTCGGGTTGGAGTATGCCCGCCGCTTTGCGTCCGCCATCGGCGCCGATCCCACCGACCGCGCCAAGGCGCTTGAAACCGTATCGGCGGACTTGGCCGAAGCCGGTCAGTTTGATCGCAGCCGGCTAGCTGCGGATGACATCCGCGGTTGGCGCACCGGCTCCGCGTATGCGCGGCTGGCTGTCTATCTTTTGCAGAACGGCAAGAAAGAAGAGGCCCTTGCGGCGGTTCGCCATGCCGAAAAAATCGCGGCCAGCCTGTTGGACTGGCAAGGTGATCGGATCCGCGCCAACCTGGCTGTGGCCTACTCCGCGTTGGGACAAGACGATCAAGCCGTTCAAATCGCCACCAACATGCCCAAAAACCAGTTGGAATACTCCAATCGAATGGCGGCGTTCTGGAAGAACGTGGATTACGACGAAATGCTCAAGAAATTTGCCGTGGCCGAAGAAAGCGAAGATTTTGAAGTGCAGGTGGGCATTGTGACCGGCTACATCGCGTTGTCGGCCAATCCCGTGGTCAAGAGCGATGCCGGCAAGCGGCAACATTGCCTGCGAGGGGCGTGGCGGGCGGCCAAGAAGTTGCCGGCTCTCAAGCTTGGAGAGTTCGCAGCCCAAATCGCGGAAGAAGCCATACGGGGCGGTGACTTGGCCATCGCCCGGACTGTGCTTACCGAGGCCGAAGAGCCGGTTCGCTCCATCACCTATTTACCCGGTTCGTTGCCCACGCTGTCCCGGTATGCTTCGCTGTGGGCCAGGCTCGGTGTGGAAAATCGCCCGCGCGCGGTGGCCATCATGGAATTCGTGGATGCGCAAACGCCACGGGTGGACCCGATGGATCAGCCCATGGTTCTGGCGCGCGCCGCCGAGGCGTTTTCTGATCTGGGGCAAACGGCGGAAGCGTGGGCGCGCTTGAATCAGGCGGTATCCGTCGCTTCCGGCATGGTGAACGCGCGGCCCCGCGCCCTGGCCTTTGTGGAGATTTCCCGCGCGATCGGTCGCAAGCAGATGACGATGCCGGCGGCGTTTGTGGAAACGCTGGAAGTGAGGTTGAAGGGCTTGACGGACCCGTGGTGAACATCCTCCGCTGTCTTTCATTGTTTCTGTTGCTGGCCGGGCTGGTGTCGCCGCGCGCGCGGGCTCAGGAGCTTGCCGGGTCACTACGCGGTTCGGTGTACGACAAGGAAACCGGGGCACCACTGGCGCGCGCCCGCGTGACGGTGGTGGAAGCGACGTTGAGCGGGTTCACCGACGGCGAAGGACAGTTCGTGCTGCCCTTGGTGCCGGCCGGCCAATACACCGTCGTTATTTCCAAGGAGGGTTTTGAGCGGCAAGTGCGGCCCGGGGTGATTGTCGTGGCCGGTCAAGTGGCGGAGCTGCGCGCGGAACTGGCCTGGGAAGTGGTCGAGATGGAGCCGTTCCTAGTGCGCGGATTGAATCTGGGAGAAGGCACGGAGATGCAACTGTTGTCGCTCCGTCAGGAGAGCCTGGATGTGCGCGACGCGATCAGTTCGGAGATGATCAAGCAGGCCGGCGCAAGCACGGCGGCGGCGGCCTTGCGGTTGGTGGTGGGCACGTCCGTTGTGGATGGCAAATATGCCGTGATCCGCGGGTTGTCGGACCGCTACACCGTGTCCGAGCTGAACAAAGTGCGGATTCCCACCGCCGACGCCGAGAAGCGGGCCGTGCAACTGGACCAGTTTCCGGCGGGCGTGATCGAGAGCATCGTGGTCACCAAGACGTTCAGTGCCGACCAGCAGGGCGATTCCACGGGCGGCACGGTGGACATCCGTCTCAAATCGCTGCCGACGGAGCGGATATTCAATGTTGCGTTTGGACTGGGCGCCAACTCGCAGACAACGGGTGAGAAGTACTTGACCTACAAGGGCGGCGGTGTGGAAGCGTTCGGGTTCGGAGGCGAAAGCCGTGAGCGGCCGGTGCGGTACAACCAAGTGCCGGATTACCTCGGGGCGACCACCAATCCGGCATTGGGGGAGGAACGGTTGCCCAACGCCCAGAAGATTGATCGGATCACCCGGTCATTCGAGCCGGTCATCGGCACCAAACGCGAGACGGCACCGCCGGACATCGGCGCGTCTGCCACTTACGGCGACCGTAAGGACTTGGCGCAGGATGTGGCGATAGGGTGGTTGGGGAGTTTTACGTATTCACACAAGGTTCGCTCCCGCACCGGCATTCGCAACTCGGGCGCGATGATCACCAATGCGGGCGAAGAAATCGTGATCCCGCCGCTGACGGCATTCGAAGAAGAAGTGGGGCAGGAAGAGGTGCTCTGGGGCGGGGTTGGCATGTTTGGGTTTGAGTTCACTGCCGATCACATGCTGAAACTGAGCCTGGCGTACAACCAGACCGCGACTGATGAAGCGCGCCTGTTGGTTTCCGAGATACCGGACACACTGGTGGCGGTCACGGAGTCGCTGAGGTACCAAGAGCGGTCGCTGGGCTCCCTGCAATTGAGCGGCGACCACGTCTTTCAGCCATTGCTGGGGATGAAGTTGGATTGGACGGGGTCACTGAACTGGACGAAGCAGGATGAGCCGGATTTCCGAACCATGCGCACCATCATTCGGCCCGACGGCCTTCAGGAGTTTATCGGACAAGAATTCGACCTGCCGCGTCGCGTGTTCCGATACATTGACGAAACAGACGAACAACTCTCGGTGAACGCCAAGTGGCCGGTGCCTTTCTTTTTTGGCAAGACGGGCGAAGTCAGCGGGGGCGGTTTCTATGACGAGATCGAGCGCAACTTTGAACAAGATGTGTTTCTCTACTCATTCACCCGGCAGGTTGGAACCGGACAGGCGGTGACTGACAACCGGGCACTCCAGAATTACAGGGGTGACAAGCTCTGGAGTGACGTATACCTGAATCCGAATCGCATCGGACTGGCGCAAAATGATCCGCCCGCCATCAATCAATTGCTCTGGTACATTACCGCTCCCAACGGCATTAGCTTGGACTATCGGGGTGAGCAGAAAGTGGAGGCATTTTACGGGCGGTTGGATTTGCCGGTCTTGCCGTGGGTCACCCTCAGCGGGGGGGCGCGCGTCGAAAAGACCGACCTGGCCATCATCATCACCAGCGATGAACCGATCACCATTGTGCAACGCACCGAAGCCGGGGATGCCTACTTCGTTGACATCGCACCCGAGGATGCCGGGGCCGACATCAACCAGCAAGACGTGTTGCCCGCGCTGGGTGCCACCGTCGAGATCATCACCAACCTGAATCTGCGGCTGAACTATGCCGAGACAATCGCCCGCCCCACCTTCCGCGAACTGGCGCCGGCTCGCTCCACGGACTTTATCGGCGGTGAATCTTTCATCGGCAACCCCGACCTCGTCATCTCCCAGATCGAGAATTACGATGTGCGAGTGGAATGGTTCCGCCGGCCCGGTGATGTTCTGGCGGCCAGTTATTTCTACAAGGACTTCACCGACCCGATTGAACAAATCCAATTTGATGTGACAGGCGGCGATCGTTACGTCCAGCGCGTCAACTACCCGGAAGGCACGCTCTGGGGGATTGAGTTCGAGGCGCGCCAGAAGCTCGATATCTTCGAGCAGTGGCTGGATTTCGCCAAGTACTTCAGCTTGGGATTCAACGCGGCCTACATCAAGTCCGAAGTCCGGATTCCTCGCGCCGACTTTGAAAGGATCAAGCAGTTTGGGATCACCGATGACACCCGCCCCATGTTCAACCAGCCCGAATACGTCGGGAACATCAACTGTGTGTTTCAGCAGCCCAATTGGGGCACCACGGTCAGCGTCTTCTATAGCTTGATCGGCGAAACGTTGATCACAGGACTGGCCTATGCCGGCACTCTGGTCCCCAACGTCATCGAGGAAGAAACGGAGTCGCTCGATATGAGCGTCGAACAAAAGATCGGCAAGAACTGGAAAGTCACTTTCCGCGCCAAGAACCTCACCGACCCCCTCGTGAAACGCTCCTACGAGGTGCCCGGCTCCGAGCGTGTCACCCAGTCAGCCTACCGGCGCGGCGTGGAATACTCACTGGGCGCATCCTACGCGTGGTGAGCGTCACCGAATTGTAACCCTATTGAAACCAGATTCTGAACCATTCGTAACGCAGATGCACAACACTCGTTCTAGCATTCGGCCATGAACAAGATCACGATCACTGCCATCGTTTGGGCAATCGCCGTCCCCGCCCTCGCGGACGAACCGCCTGTCTCCACCGACACGGTTCGCGCCACCCTCTCCAAATGGGTTGAAACTCAGCAACTGATCTCCAAGGAAAAGAAGGACTGGCAGCTTGGACGCGAGATTTTGCAGGAGCGCGTTGAGCTTACCGGCAAGGAAATCGCCCAGCTCCGCGAGAAGATCCAGCAAGCCGAAGCCAGCGTCACGGATGCCGACAAGAAACGCGCCGAACTCATTTCGCAGAACGACGCACTCAAACAAGCGTCCGTCTCGCTCACCGAGGCCATTGCCGGTCTCGAGGGGAAGATTCACACGCTGCTCAAGACGTTGCCGGAACCGCTCCGCGACCGGATCAAGCCGCTCACCCAGCGCATCCCCGCCAACCCCGCCGAGACCAAGCAATCGCTCTCGGAACGCTACCAAAACGTCATTGGCACGCTCAATGAGATCAACAAGTTCAACCGTGATATTACTGTCGTCAGCGAAGTTCGTTCCTTGCCGGGCGGGGCGACGATGGAGGTGCAAGCCCTGTACATCGGTCTCGGCCAAGCCTACTACGTCAGTCCCAAGGGCGACATGGCCGGCACCGGTCATCCCACCGCGGACGGCTGGAAGTGGGAAGCAGCCAACGACCTGGCCCCGCGCATCGCCCACGCCGTTGCCATTTTGAAGAACGAAAAAGTGGCCGCCTACATTCCCTTGCCGGTGTCCATCCAATGAAACTGCTCCGCTTCATCCTGCTCCACGTTGCGCTCTGTCTGCCCGCCTTTGCGCAGGAAACCCCCAGCCCCTACCAGCAAGGCGCGCAAGCGGCTCAACGCGACCTCGAAGCCAGCTTGAAAGAACTCGCCAAGCTGCGCGAATCCATCGCCGCGGAAAAACTGCCGTTGACCCGCGAGCTGCGCCGTCTCGAGGATGAATTGCTCGAAGTGCGCCGGTTGCATGAACAAACGGCCCGCCTGCTCGACACGCGCAACCTCGACCTCGGCAACCTGCGCACCGAAATCAAGGCCCGGCAGGAGGAAAAAACCTATCTGTCCAACCTGCTCGACGAATACATCCGCAACCTCGAAACCCGCGTTCATATCACCGAACTGCAACGATACCGGACTCCGTTCGAAGCCGCCCGGTTGGCTGCGGAGAACAAGGACGTGAGCGCGGCCTCGGTGTTTGCCCAGCAAGCCGGTGTGGTGGACCTCTCCATTCAGCGCATCCAGGAATTGGTCGGAGGCGCTACGTTTAAGGGCGCGGCGGTGGGCGCGGATGGGTTGGTCAAACAGGGCACCGTGGCGCTCGTCGGACCGGTGGCGTTGTTTGCCAGCGACGACGGCAGCAGCATTGGCCTCGCCGAACAAAAGATCGGTTCGCTTGAACCAATGGTGGTCAAGTTGCCGGAGCCGATGTTCGCCGACCAGGTCGGCAAAATCGCCAAGACCGGTTTCGGTCAGCTTCCGTTTGATCCCAGTCTCGGCAGCGCCCAGAAAATCGCCGAAACAAAGGAAACGTTCATCGAGCATTTCCGCAAAGGCGGCCCGGTCATGTGGCCGATTCTGATTCTGGCCATCGGTTCCTTCCTCATCGGTCTCATCAAGCTGGTCCAGTTGCTCCGTGTGCGCCGGCTGTCGTACACGACGGTTGAGCCGTTGTTGGACGCGGTGCAGGCGCGGGACTACGAAAAAGCGCGCTCGATTGTGGCAACGCTGACCGGTCCCAGCGGCGAAATGCTCGGCGCCGGAGTGGAGCACCTTGGCGAACCCAACGATCTCGTCGAGGAAGTCATGTACGAGAAAGTCATGGAGACGCGGCTGAAACTGCAATCGTTGTTGCCGTTCATCACCGTGGTCGCCGCGTCGGCGCCGTTGCTGGGCTTGCTGGGCACCGTGACCGGCATCATCAACACGTTCAAACTCATCACCGTGTTTGGCACCGGCGATCCCAAGATGCTTTCGTCCGGCATCTCGGAAGCGCTGATCACCACCGAATACGGACTGGTTGTCGCCATTCCCTCGTTATTGTTGTCCGCCTGGTTGTCCCGGCAGGCCAAGGGCATCACGGATGGCATGGAGAAAAACGCCATCGCGTTCATGAACCGCCTGGCCAAGACACCGGCCACTCCGTCCGCGCCCGTGGAGATTATCACCACATGACCGGCTTGTTTGATCAAACATGGGCCATTTGGAAAGCGGGCGGCTGGGCGATGTACGCGCTGGCCGCCAATGGCCTTCTGTTGTTCGGCGTTGGCCTCAATATCTGGATGAAACTGCGCTGGAAAGGGCACCGTTCCGTGCCGGAGTCAACTTGGCGCGCCTGGATCGCGGAAGCCTCGGGGCGCAAAGGCGTGATCGGACGATTGATCGCGTCGCTGATGTCGTGCCGGGATTTGGGGCAGATGGGCGTGCGCTTTGGCGAATTGCGTGTCGCCGAGCTCACACCGATCGAGCGTGACCTTCAATTCATGAAGGTCACGGTTGGCACCGCGCCGTTGTTCGGATTGCTCGGAACGGTGACCGGTATGCTGGTCACGTTTCAGGCGCTGGCGACCGGCACGGGGGGGCAAAAGACGATGGACTTGGTCGCCAGCGGCATTTCCGAAGCCTTGATCACCACGGAAACAGGACTGGTCATCGCCCTGCCGGGGTTGTTCCTGCATTACCGGTTGCGACGGGAGCGCGACCGGTACGACGCGTTCCTGGCGCATCTGCAGACGCTGTGCACGCAACATCTGTTCCGACGCCTGAAACAGGAAGGAGCCGCGGCATGAGCCGGTTTCGTTCCGCCACACAAGACGAGTCGGAAGGCGGCATTGATATTTCGCCGTTGATTGACTGCGTGTTCATCCTGCTGATCTTCTTCATCGTCACCACCACGTTCGTCGAGGAAACCGGCGTGGAGGTGGACAAACCACAAGCCGCTTCCGCCCAGCGTTTGGAGAAGAACAGCATCCTCATCGCCGTCACATCCAAGGGCGAAGTGGTGTTCGGCGGACGCGAAATCGGCATCAGCGGCGTGCAACCGCTCGTCAAACGCATGATGGAGAAGGAAGAAATCCCCGTGATCATTCAAGCCGACCAGCAATCCTTGTCAGGCGTGCTGGTCCGCGTCGTGGACGAAGCCAAACTGGCCGGCGCCAAGAAAGTCAGCGTGGCCACACAACGTCAGACACTTTGAACGAAGGGAGAGACACGTCATGAGCAATCACATGATCCAATCCACATTGACCTGGCTGCGGCGGGGCGGCGCGACCGTTGGCGCGGTGATGGCCACGGCTTGCTTGTTTCTTGTGTTGCCGTTCATGCAGCACATCAGCGCCCCCAAGAGCAAAGACCTGATTGTCCGGCAGTTTGATGTCGCGGATGTGCCGCCGCCCCCGCCTCCGCCCGAGGAACAAAAGCCGGAGGAAGAACAGGAGCCGGAACCACCGCAGTTGACCGAGACCGCGCAACCGCTGGATTTGTCGCAACTCGAACTGGCGCT
>CAZEQV010000073.1:0-12463 GCA_964514435.1 uncultured Verrucomicrobiota bacterium | reverse complement strand
GCAGTCGCCAGGGAACGGGCGCTTGGCGAGGTCGCGGATATCGCCCGAGTAAGTCCTGCCGGTGGCGGATTTGACCCGGAAGTTGGAGAAAATCGGGTGGTGCGGGTCTTGATTGGAGATTTGAAGCGACTCAGTGCGGGCGCGGAGTTTGCGTTTGTTGATTTCGTCCTGATCGGTTGTGCGCCAGTCATGGACGGGCGGGACCTGAATTGTGGCGGGGGATCGTTGCATGACGGTCGCTCGTTAGCACATCAAAACCGTCGCCGACAAGCGCGTCTTTATCGCGGGGCGCACGGCAGGTTGTGAGCTGGTCCGGAATTGCAGGGCGCGGATTCCTGCGTTTCGGGTTTGCGCGGTGATCATGGTTCACACCCCAAACCAGCGGCGGGCAGCCTGTACGACAGGCGTGCCCGCCCCACAAAACTTGCGGTGCATCCTTTTCACGCTCTGACAGAGACGGTGGTTGCCGGACGTTGGCGGGTGTGTGTAGAGTGCGCGCCATGCGCCGATGGGGTTTAATTGGGGTGATTGTGGCAATCCTCGTCCCGGATGCGATGATCGTGGACGCAGCTCCAGCGAAGTCCGACGCGCCTCAAATTCGGAACGTGACCGTGGGATTCACTTCCCAGGCTCGCAACCGGTTTTGGTCGCCGATGACGGTGGACATCGAAAATCCGGGGCCGGCCCGTGAAGCGTTTCTGGTGGGTGAATCGGTGGGACATCAGTCGAAGCAGGCGATTTCGTTCAGCCGACCTGTCTGGCTGCCGGCGCGATCACGACGGCGTGTGGAGTTCCCGGTGTTCGTGGATTTGAATCTTGCGCAACAACGCAAGGGACTCGATGTGCGCGCGTTCATGTCCGTGAAACTCGGCGACGGACGGTTGCAGACCTGGCATGAGTTGGATGCGTTGGCGATTCCTTTCCCCGAGGACAACGTGACGCTGTTGGTCTGCGACAGGAACGCCATTTCTTACAATTTCCTCAGGGAGGCGACCGTCGGAACGGACAGACGCCCCGCGACGCGGCTGGTTTCGAATCCGCGCGCGATGCCGGCGCGCACGTTGGAGTACAGCGGCGTGGATGTGTTGGTGTCAGGCGGGGTGACCGAGCGCGATTTGTCGGAGTTGCAGGCGCGGGCGATTCGCGAGTGGTTGGAAGCAGGCGGATTGATGATTTTCGTGCCGGCGACCGATGAAGCCGCTTTGGCGAACTTGCCCGTGCGTCCGTGGGGACTGCCGGTCGCGTACACGGACGCGCAACGGGTCTCGTTCGTTCCGGAGTTGGAACGGTGGGGCGCGCGGCTGGAACCTGAAGCCGGTCTGCTGATGTTCCGCATGGTGTCGGATGGCGGTGAGGTTCTGATGGGTGACGCCGCCATTCCGATCGCTGTGATGCATCGGGTGGGACTGGGCAAAGTGATCTGTCTAGGGATACCGGCCTCGGAGAGATCTTTTCAATCTTGGCCGGGCGCGGCCGGCTTCTTTCGTGAGCTGCTGGAGCAACGTTCGCCATTCTTCGCGCACGCGGATCGCATCTTGGAACGGGTGGGGCGCTCGGAGGATTTGTTGTCGAACCTGGCCGGGGTGAAGGTGTTGGGGCGGGACCGGATTGTTCTGTATTTGTTGTTGGTGGCCGGTGGGATTGTGGTGTTGCTGGTGGCCGGCAGGTTCATGAAATCGCCGGAGTGGAGTTGGGTGGCCGCGGTGGCTTTGGCGCTGGTGGCGGGAGCCGGTGCGGTGGCGTCGGCGATGCGGTGGAAAGGGCAAACGCCGCCGTTTTTGAATGAGATGTATGTGGCGACGGCGCGCAGCGGGATGGACCGGTGGTCGGTGCAATCGGCGATGGCGTTGTTTTCGCCGCGAGACGCGACGTACCGGTGGGCGGCAGAGAATGATTCCGTTTCGATCGTGCCGGGCCGGAGCACGACGGTGCCGCCCGAACGGGCGTCATTCCATTTTGAGGATGTGATGTCGGTGGAATCAATGCCCATGAGGACCGATTCGGTGCGCACGATGGGCGGTCGCGGGCTGACGGGAGCGGCGGCGGTGCCGGTGGTGAATGTGCGGTTTTCGGCTGCCGGCGTGGACGTGACGGCGAGCAATCCGGGCGGGTTGGCGTGGGAAGATTGTTTCTTCAAGCTCAACCGGTTGGTTGTGCCGGTGGGCGATCTGGCGGCTGGCGGAAGAGTGGAGCGGCGCAACCTGACCGGCGGCGCGGGCGGTGACGAGACGACGTATTCTTCGCGGACGGTGCGGGGTGAAGAGGATGATTTGCGGAATCGGTTTCGGAACATTTTCTTTCCGGATGCGGTGATGGCGCTGCAGCAGCAGGTGGCCGGGACGATGCTGGGGGCCGGCAAGTTTCGGACGCGTTGGGAAGGAGCGGCGTTGTTTGGGTGGAGCCGGCGAGAAATGATGCCGGTGGGGAGTCTGGAGCCGGTGACGATGCGGCGGGCGGTGGGTTTGTGGGCGGTGGAACCGGAGATGAAGTTCGACGGACCGGAGATTTTGTTGCCGCGCGGATCTTTGGCGATGCGGTTGAAATCGCGGTCGCTGGTGACCGTGGAACGGGGCGAAGGGAAGTTTGTGGGGAATCGTCCGCAGGTGATCGTGGTGGAGTTTGCGGTGCCGGACGGTTTTCCCAATATCGAGGTGAATGAGGCCACTATTCATCTCGCGTTTCGGGGCGAGGGTTTTCAAGCCGCCGTGCGGGTCGCGCCGGCGACGGGCGTGTCTTGGGAAGAGGAGAATCAGCGGAAGTTTCAGGAGTTGGCCGGTACGACGGCCTTTGTGGTGGCGGATCCCGGTCGGTTTTACAATCCGGCGACGAGGAGTTTTTGCGTGGCGGTGGAAGTGGCGCAGGCGGCCACGGCGACGGACGCCGGTCTGGTGGCGGGTTTGCGGTTGTGGCAGGTGCGGGATTTCGACATGACGGTCAAAGGAGTGTGGCGATGATCCGAACAGAGAATTTGACGAAGAAATACAAGAATGTGCTGGCGCTGGATCGGCTGACGTTGTCCATCGGGCAAGGCGAGATATTCGGCTACATCGGGCCGAACGGGGCCGGCAAGACGACGACGATCCGCGTGTTGTCGGGTTTGATGCGACCGACGAGCGGCATCGCGGAGGTGGCCGGGGTGGACGTGGTCAAACATCCGCGAAAGGCCAAGGAGGTCGTGGGGTATTGTCCCGACGTGTACGGGGCGTACCCCGGTATGCGGGTGTGGGAGTATTTGGATTTCTTCGGCGCGGCGTTTCGGATTGGGTCGCGGATGAGGAAGCAACGGGTGGAAGATGTGCTGGCGGTTACCGGCACGGATCAGATGCGTGATTACTTCATGGATTCGCTGTCGCGGGGGATGATGCAGCGGGTGGGGGTGGCGCGGACATTGATGCATGATCCGAAGGTGTTGTTTCTGGATGAGCCGACGTCGGGTTTGGATCCGCGGGCGCGGATCGAGATTCGGCAACTGATGCGGAGGTTGAAGGAGATGGGCAAGACGATCCTCGTGTCCTCGCATATCTTGCCGGAACTGGCGACCGTTTGTGACCGCGTCGGCATCATTGAGCAGGGACGATTGCTGCTTTGCGACCGCGTGGAGCATGTGTTGAAGCAGGTGGAGCAGCGGCAGATCTTGGAGATCGAGGTGCTGGGGGACGCGCAGGCGGCGGCGGAGTTTTTGAAGTCGAAGTACCCGACCGGCAAGTTGACGGTTCAAGAAGTGGTGGGGCGGATGGTGCGATTGTCGTTTGAGGGCGACGACGAACAGGTGGCCGGGTTGCTGCAACAGATGGTGGCGGCGGGGTTGGCGGTCGTGTCATTCGGGGAACAGCCAGTGGACTTGGAGCATGTGTATTTGAAGGTCACCGCCCAAGCCAAGGCCGGTGAGCGGAGGGTGGAGTGACGGGAGCGCAAACATGATCCGCAATCCCATACTCCAACGCGAGTTGATGGCCACGCTGCGCGGAATGTTGGCCGTGGCGTTGGCGGTGTTGTACGTCGCGGTTTTGGCGGGGGTCATCTGGTTCATGTGGCCGGAGCACGGCGTATTTTCGCGGGCCGCGCAAGCGTCCCGGACGATTGTGACGGTTTTCAGCATCGCGCAAGTGTTGCTGGTTGTCCTGTACGCACCGGCTTTTGCAGCGACGGCCATCACCTCGGAACGGGAACGCAACAGTTATGACCTCTTGTTTGCGACGCTGCTGAGACCGTGGGAGATCGTGGCGGGAAAACTGGGGGCGTCGCTGGCTGTGTTGTTGGTTTTCGTCCTGTTTTCGTTCCCCATGTTTGCGGCCTGTTTCTTCCTTGGCGCGGTTTCGGTGCGCGAGACGATTCTCATTTTCTCGATCTCCCTGGTCAGCGCGGTGTTCTTCGGTCTGCTCGGATTGAGCGTCAGCGCCGTGAAAGACAACTCGCAATCGGCGTTGATCACCACGTATTTGGGGGTGCTGTTGCTGACAGCGGGACCGTGGGTGCCTCCGTTGTTGTTGAGCAACTGGGCGCCGGCCGCCATTGCCATCTACTATTTTCGCGCGCTCAGTCCGATTGCCGCGATGGGGTCGGTGCTGATGCCGACGTTGCAGACGCCGACTCGCGGAGCGGCGGCAGCATTGCCGGTCGCTTGGGAATTGTACCTGATGTTTGCGTTGGCGGTCTCGGCGGGCATGGTGGTGTTTCTGTTGGCCAGCGCTTATGTGACCGCAGGGCACCGGGCGAGGAAATCGCAACGGGCGATTGATGATCCGCGCGAACTGATGAAACGCCGGTTGCGTTTCCCGTTCTACCTGATTGATCCGATGCGACGGAAACGGACCATCCCGCTCTGGATCAATCCGGTGTTTGCCAAGGAACTTCGCAGCAAAGCGTTCGGCGGCGGGGTGTGGATTTTCCGCAGCGCGTATCTGTGTTTCGCCGTGTCGGTCGGGTTGATGTCGCTGGTGGCCGGCAACCTGGGACGGCAGACGCCGGATGTGATTCGCACGGTGGCGCTGGCGTTCCAGATTGGGTTGGTGATCTTGGTCGTGCCATCGCTCACAGCCGGTGCGGTCACCCAGGAACGCGACCGGGCCAATCTCGATCTGTTGCGATTGACGCGCATCGGGCCGGTGACGTTTCTGCTGGGGAAACTTCAAACCGCGTTTGTGTTCGTCTTGTTCCTTGTGGTGGGCGCTTTGCCGCTGTGGTACGGCATTCATTATTTGGGCACCAATACGCTTTCCGAAATACTGCGGTGCTGGGCCGTCATCGGGGCGACGGTGGTGTTGGCCATGATCATCGGCTTGTTCAGTTCATCCGTGGCAACACGAACGCCGGTAGCCACAGCGTTGAGCTATGGAATCGTGTTTGTGTTGATGGTGGGCACCCTGTTTCCGCTGCTGGCAGGTGACCGGCTGGGAAGCGATGTGGTGTATCTGATTTACCTGATGAACCCTTTTGTCGTATCCACCCAGCTATTGACGGCTGAGTTCTTCCAAGACTGGCCGGATTTGTTCCGTCCGCATCTGGTGGCAACCGGTGCGTTGGCGGTTGTGCTGCTGTTGGTGTCCTATTTGCGGGTGCGAAGGATGTTGTTGCCGGAGAAATGACCATGCGGGCGAACATTACAATGACTGCCGGGAACGTAGTTGGCAGTGCGCCACGTCAGTGGCGCATTAGGTGTTTATGGTGCATCGTCGCTGCCGTTCTCTGTGTGGTTCTGTTCGGGTTGGATGCGTTGGCGGACACCAACTGGCAGTCGGTCGTGGAATGGCCGGTCAAGGATGCCGCGACACACGAGATGTTGCGGGGCGCGTTCACGGAAAAAGACCGTGTCGTTCGCGCGGAGATTGTGGAAGCATTGGGCGTAGTCGGCGACCGGGCGGATGCGGACCGGATCCGAGCCGGTATGAAAGACCCCGATGGTTCGGTGCGGGCGGTGGCCATTCGCGCCGCCGGTGCGATGAAGTTGCGTCTGACGGACAAGGAGACGGAAGTCTTGCTCGCTGATTCCAGCGTACCGGTGCGGCGAGCGTTGATGGAGCAGGCGGCGATCATCTGCGGCGACTCAGCCGGTCGCGTGCTATCGAAAGGACTGTCCGATCCCGCCGTTGAAGTACGGTACTTTGCCGGACAAAGTAGCGTCACCCGGCAGGAATGGGCGGCGGTGTTGCGCGGGTTGTGGGAGCGGGAACGGGATGGCGCGGTGGCGGGCATGATGTATGCCGGTGCGCTGCGCTGGGCCGGTGATGGCGAGCGGGAAGAACTGATAAAGCGTGGACTGAAATCGGCTCAGTTGCCGGTCGTGTTGGCGGCGTTGCGGAATGCGATGGTTGCCACTGCCGACATCGTTGATTTGCTGGGACACGAGCAGGTCGTCGTGCGGATCGAAGTTGTGCGTTGCCTGAGACGGACAGGCTACAAGTCGGCGACACCGAGGTTGATGGAGATGGTGACGGCCAAGGACTGCGGGCTGCGGGAGTTGATCTGCGGAGCGTTGGGTGAATTAGCGGGAGACGAAGCTGTGCCAGTGTTGGGTGTGCGAGTGCGCGAGGATGAAGCGTTCCTTGTGCAGGTGGCCGCCGCCGGTGCGTTGACGAAGATCCACACCCCGAAAGCTCTGGAAACTTTGGTGGAACTGACGGGGTTGAGTCGTGCCTCCAGCCGGGAAGCAGCGGCGCGCGCTTTGGGTGGTTGGGGTGACTCGGTGGTTGGTGACAGGTTGATGGGTCTGCTCGATGACGCAGAAGCGCGGGTGATGGCGGCCGCGGCGGATTCGTTGGGGCGGTTGCGTGCGAGCCGTGGTGTCAGTGCCTTGATGACGCGAGCGGGCAGCGGGCCGGCCGAGGTGCAAGAGCGAGTAGTCTGGGCATTGGGTGAGATTGGGGCGAAGGAATCGGTGCTGGTGCTGGTGGGGATGTTGAGGAACGGCGACCAGCGGGTGGAATCGAGGGCAGTGGAGTCGTTAGGCAAGATTGGCGACACCACAGTGATACCGGCGTTGAGGAAGGTGCTGGTGCAGATGGGGGCGCATGACTACACGGTACGCGCGGAAGCGTTGAAAGTGTTGACGCAGATGCGGGACAAGGAATCGGTGAAGCGCGCGATCCAGTTGGCGACGGAACGCGTGGTGCCGCCGCCGCCCGGTACCACGGAGAAGTTGTATGACCAAGACGAGGTTCGGATTGAAGCGCTCAAGCTGGTGAGGGAACTCGGAGACAAGAGCAGCGGCGAGGCCATTTTGCGCGGGCTTACCGAAGCACCCACGTTTGCCGTGCGAGTTCACGTGGCCTCCATTGTGAGTCAGCTTACCGGTGCGAATTACGTACCCGTGCCGGATGAGCGGTACAGGTCTTCCACGATTGAATCCTGCGATTACTGGAAGCGCCAGACCGAGCTGCCCCCAACAGGGGTGTTGCTCAAGTCGAACAAAACAAATTCTTCGATACCTTGACGGCGAATGCCATCGAGGGGTATTGTTTTGCGCGGGTGCTAGAGACCGGTCATGATGCCGAATCGTAACAACCGACAGGGGTGGTCCTCATGAAGCAAAAGAGCGCGTTCACATTGATTGAATTGCTCGTTGTGATTGCGATCATAGGTGTTCTGGCCGCGTTGCTCTTTCCCGCGCTGAGTCAGGGCAAGGAACGAGCGAACCGGGCGCGGTGCACGAATAATCTGCGCCAACTTGCTGTTTACTGGCAGATGTACGCCGGGGAGTGGAATGAACGTGGGCTTGTCGGACACCGCGATTCTGCCCACTCAGATGCCTACAGGATTTGCATTTCGGCCGCGCCGATTCGTTGGTATGCGCTGGGAAGGCTGTGGTACTCGGGAGTTGTGCAGGCAAAAGAGGTTTTCTATTGTCCTTCCGAAAAGAACAGTTTCTGGATGTTGAGCGGGCAGACTAGCAATTGGGACACAACATCTCCGGGGGGTAATATTAACGCTGGCTACATGGTGCGGCCATGGGGATCAGCGGGTGACCTGGCCCTTACTGGTTGGGGCACCTCGACGGCAAGTGGAAATGCACAAGCAGGCAGTTGTGTTCCTTGGTTGCCAACCCTGACAACTCTTGGGCGAAAGGCAATCATGGCCGACCGTATCCAAGGGGCCGGCAGTTCCAGCGTTGTGAATCGTCATCGCACAGGAGTCAATGTGTTATATGCCGATGGTTCGGCGAACTTTGTGCCAACTACTTCCTTTGGCACTGACATTTCGCTAATGCCGGGTGGCGGTGGGGGTGACAATCCCTACCTCACGACGATCTGGCGATCTTTTGACAGTTACTGAGCCAACCGAGACAAGAGGAGAACTATTTGGCGGGTGACAGAACAAAACCGGTGGTCTTAGTTACCTTTTGCTTGGTGCTTATCGCCATTAGCGCATACGTAATCGGGCGCAATGCCAATCCTCCCAAACAGGTTTTGAAATACGAGGCATTTCAGGCAATCGGGGAAATAGCAGCGAAAGAGATTTCCGGATTGGTTGGTGGTACTGGGACTATTCTTGTTATCACCCGCAAAGATTGGGATGGGCCATCCATTCAAGTGGCGATCGACACGTTTACTGATCGTCTTAAGTCAAACGAAGGCGTTGACATCGGGGCAACGGAGATCATCGTTGTGCCAGTTGAAGAGACTGTCTTGCCTGCTTCTGAGTTTTTCCAAATCATCAGACTCCATCCTGAATGCAGTGGGGTGGTTTCCTTCGCGGGACCGCCTGATTCGGTAGAGGGCCATTGGTCTCTGGTTGCCGGGCTGAAGGCCAAGGTGCTCGTGTTAGCTCTCAGCAACACCGGCACAATTCGGGAATATCTGTCACGAGGAGCGATTCACGCCGCCATCGTCCCGCAATCGAGTATTCCAGCCGCTGGCCTCAGCGCTCCGTCATCGTTGCACGAGTGGTTCGAACGGTCCTATCAGTTGATCACTTCAGATAACTTACACTCCACGAACTTCTAGTGGGACACGACTTGCTACCCGAGAAACTCAAACGATTCTGTTCCTTTCGCTCCTGTTGTTACTCGGAACACGCCTCCTGCATGAGGTTGATGTTGAAGTTGTTCGTCGGTCAGACCGGTGCGGGCGGTGGTGATGTAGAGGTCGGTGAGGTTCGGGCCGCCAAAGGCGCAGGCGGTGGTGCGGGATGCCGGCACGCGTATTGTCTGCAATAGTTTGCCGGTAAGCGGATCCCACCGGGTCACCCGTCCGCCATCCCAGTGCGCCACCCATAACATTCCCTCGGCATCCGTCGTCATGCCATCGGGGCGTCCATCTTCGAGGGCGATGGTGATCGCGGGGCGACGGTTGGCGATGTCGCCGGTATCGTTGTCGTAGTCGAACGCGTCCACGCGACCCGTCGGTGTGTCAATGTAGTACATGGTTTTCTTGTCGGGACTCCAAACGATGCCGTTGGACGTGGTCACGCCGGTAACCATGCGGTGACAACTCAGGTCGGGGTCGAGTCGCCAGAGGCTGCCGGCATTTTGTTCGCGGTTCAATGACATGGTACCGGCCCAGAAGCGGCCGGCAGGATCGCATTTGCCGTCGTTGAAACGGTTGGTGGGTTTGTTGTGTTCCGGGCGTGCCAGAAATGTGAGTTGTTCGGTGTCGAGATCGAGCGCGGCGATTCCTTCCCGGAGAGCGACTACGACCCCGCCGGAGCGACGCGGGACAACCGTGCCGATGTGTTGCCCGACGTGGATGACCCGGTCGGTCTTGGCGGCCGGGTCGTAGATGTGGAGATTGAATCCGTGGATGTCCACCCAGTAGAGGACTTGCCGGCGGGCGTCCCAGATGGGGCCTTCGCCAAGGTTGGCGCGGACATCGAGTGCGAGTTTAACTTCGGGAAGTGTGGAAGGTTGCATGAGCGATGACCTTACCGGACAACGCACCGGGCTGCAATTGGAAGAAAAAGTGCGCCAACCGTACCAAATTGAGCCACCATCAGGGCATTGCACCCAGATCGCGTTGGCAGGTTGGCGCAGGATGTCCAAAATAAGGTTGTCAATCAGTACACGAATGTCTCCAGTTCATATCTGGCGAGGTAGGGGCGACCGCGCCGTCCGTCCACTCGCAAGCCGGCGCGGATGGCCGATTCTTGCTGGCGCATTTCATCAGCGGTCATCGGCTCGTGGGCGTCAATGGCGCGCGCGGCGTAGGGGCCATCGGGCTGAATCTCCAAGGGGGAAAAGTAGATGTAATCACCCCGGCCGAGTGGAAGGTTGTTGAGCATTTCGACGGTGTATTGAACATGAGCGTTCGAGAACGGCTTGCCGCCGGCTCCGAGCAGGACGATGACGCCCACGGCCAGCGATGCTTCTTTGAGCGCGTGAATGACTTTGGCCGTGGATTCCGGCGTGGCGGGTTTGCGCAGCCATTTCAACAACGCTGCGTCACCGGTTTCCAATCCGACGTACACGCGCCGAAGCCCCAGTTGCCGGAGCTGCCAGTAATCCGCCGGTGTCTTGTACGGCTTGCTGAATGCGTCGAGAAAACTGCTGACGCCATCGAATCGTCTGGCTTGCCCCAGCCACCAGGAGGCGGCGGCTCCTGCCGTGGGTGTTTCGGGCGGCGGAAATTCAAAACGTTCGTTGAGTGTCTGGAAGATTTCCTTCAGGGCGGGTTGTGGGATGGACAGGGCGTTGGCCTCGCCAAGGAAGATCGAGCGGCGCGCGCGCAGGCCGTCACCGTGGTAGGCAATGGCGGCGTCCATGTGTTCGCGAAATTGTTGGGTCGTCTTGCGGGCGTAGGTTATGCCCTGGTAAAGGCTGCAGAACAGGCAGCCGCAATAGGCGCAGCCGGTGGTGGCTTGCAGGACGAGCGCGTTGTATTGGTCGGGCGGCAGGATGGCCACGCGCCCATAGATTTTGTGGAATCGTTCGGCGTCGTGATGGGCGACGGGTACATCAAAACCGGCAGCCAACTGCAATCTGGGAAGGATGGCTGGAAGCGCTTCGGAAGACGAGGGACGGCCAAGTTCGATGGTGGCGGTGCCGTGGGTGATGGCATCGAGGATGACGCGGGCGGCATGGTTGGCTTGGGACACTAGATCGTCGGCGGCACTGCCGGGGAGCACTTCCCGCGAGACGCCGCCGCCTTCTTCCGCGGTGTGTTTGGTGGTGTGCAGAACGCGATGAGAAAGGCTGTGCCGGAAGTATTGCGTGGATTCGACCACTTTGGTGAGTCGGCCTTCGAGGTCGAAGTGCAGGGCCGTGGAGTTTTCGAAGTAGATGGCGAACTCGACGTGGGAGACAGCCAGATAGACGCGGGTGTTGTCCGGCAAGACCAGTTGCGCGCCGGTGGCGTAGGAAGGAACCTCATCAAGCCCCCGGTCGCGTTGATAACGCAAGGCGGACGGAGCATTCTGGTCTTTTGGGAGCGGATTATTCACGCATGAATGGCCAGCGGTTGTTCGATGTCGCGGGCGACTTCTTCGTCGGTGAGATAACAAGCTGGGTCAGGCGCCCACGGATCGCCATGGACCTGCAAGGCGCGGACGCGGAAGCTACCGCCGCAGATTTCCTTGTAGCGACAGTCGGCGCATTTGCCTTTGAGCAGCGGCAGCCGGTTGCGTAGTTGGGCGAGCAAGGGGATGGAGTTGTCCGACCAGATTTCGCTGAACGGACGTTGTTTGATGTTGCCCAGCGTGGCGGTCTGCCAGAATTGGTCGGGATGCACGTTGCCGAGCCAGTCAACGTTGGCAATGCCGATGCCGGAGGAATTGGCGCCGCCGCCGTTCCACTTCATCCATTGATAGATTTCCTCTGCCCGATGGGGATCGCGCTCGCGCAGTTTCATGTACACATAGGCGTTGTCCACATGGTTGTCCACGGTGAGAATTTCACGGGTGTCGCCCCGTTCGTGAAACTGTTGGGTGCGTTCCATGATGATGTCCATGGCGCGTCGGATTTCGGAGTTCGTCAATTCGTCGGCTTGGTTGCCGCGTCCGCTGTACACCAGATGGTAGAAGCAAGCGCGTTGGATTTTTTCGGCTTCGATGAAGTCGAAGATGTTGTGCAGATCCATGCAGTTGCGGCGGGTGAGTGTCAGACGCAGTCCGACTTTTTGACCGGCCGCGTGACAGTTGCGGATGCCGCGCACGGCAAGGTCAAACGCACCGGCTTTGCCTCGAAACAGATCGTTGGTCTCGCCGATGCCGTCCAGCGAGATGCCGACGTAGGTGACGTTGAGGGATTTGATTTTGGCGGCGCGTTCCTCGTCAATGAGCGTGCCGTTGGTGGAAATCGTGATGCGCAGTCCCTTGGAAGTGGCGTAGCCAATCAGGTCAAGCAGGTCGGGACGGGTGAAAGGCTCGCCCCCGGAGAACAACAAAGCCGGTACCTTGTACGCCACGAGGTCGTCAATGAACGCCTTTCCCTGCTCGTGCGTCAACTCACCGGGATACTTCTGCGCGTAACTGTCCGAGTAACAATGGACGCAGCGAAGGTTGCAGGTGCGCGTGCAATTCCAAACGACGATGGGAC
>CAZEQV010000072.1:0-12470 GCA_964514435.1 uncultured Verrucomicrobiota bacterium | reverse complement strand
GCGTTCCCGTGGATGCGCTGCAGCGGATCTTCGATCCGTTCTACCGCTTGGAAGAATCGCGATCAGCGGCTACCGGTGGCGTGGGATTAGGGTTGGCCATCGTCAAAACCTGCGTGGAAACCTGCCGGGGAACTGTGTCGGCCCGCAATCGCGCCCCCACCGGGTTGTGCGTGGAAATCCAACTTGCTTCCGCCGCCGGGCATGATTGAATGACCGCACACCCCGCAAAAAGGAATACTGGCAGATGCAAACTCGATTCGCGCTGACTCAAAAGGACATTCCCGAACGTTGGTACAATATCCTCGCCGATTTTTCAAAACCCTTGCCGCCACCGTTGCATCCCGGCACGCGCCAGCCCATTTCGCCGCAGGAAATGACCGCGATCTTCCCGGAGAACCTCGTCCAGCAGGAGATGTCCGCCGACCGCTGGATCGAGGTGCCCGAACCTGTTCGCGACATCTACGCGTTGTGGCGTCCGACGCCGTTGCTGCGCGCGGTGCGCTTGGAGAAAGCGCTGCAGACACCGGCTCACATTTACTACAAATACGAGGGCGTCAGCCCTGCCGGCAGCCATAAACCGAACAGCGCCGTGGCGCAGGCGTACTACAACAAACTGGCGGGAACCAAGCGGCTCGCCACCGAGACGGGCGCGGGGCAATGGGGTTCATCGCTGGCGCTGGCCTGCGGTTTGTTCGGGCTGGAATGCACCGTGTACATGGTCAAAGTCAGTTACATCCAGAAACCGTACCGGAAGTCTTTGATCCAGACCTGGGGCGGCAGCGTGTTCCCCAGCCCGAGCGACCGGACGGAATACGGTCGCAAGGTTCTCGCCCAAGACCCCGAGTGTCCCGGCAGCCTCGGCATCGCGATCAGCGAAGCGATTGAGGACACCGTCAAAACGCCACACACCAAATACGCGCTCGGCAGCGTGTTGAACCATGTGTGCCTCCACCAAACCGTGATCGGACAGGAAGCGATCCGGCAAATGGAACTGGCAGGTGAAGAACCAGACATTGTCATCGGTTGCGTGGGCGGCGGTAGCAACTTTGCCGGCATCGCGTTTCCGTTCATCCAACGTCAGCTTGCCGGCAAAGGACGTTACCGGATCATCGCCGTTGAACCGCAATCGTGCGCGTCGCTCACGAAGGGAAAGCTTCAATACGATTTCGGTGACACGGCCCAGATGACTCCGTTGCTGTGGATGTATTCGCTGGGCGCGGGTTTCATTCCGCCGAAGATCCATGCCGGCGGGCTTCGCTATCACGGCATGGCGCCGACGGTGAGTCACGCGTACAACCTGGGATTGATCGAAGCCGTGGCGCATCCACAGACAAAGGTGTTTGAGGCCGCCACGATGTTTGCCAAGCACGAAGGATTGATACCGGCGCCTGAACCGAGTCACGCCATTCGCGCCGTTGTGGATGAAGCGATCAAGGCTCGCGAGGAAGGCAAGAAGAAGGTCATCTTGTTCAACCTGTGTGGACACGGATTGCTTGACCTCGCCTCGTACGACGCCTATCTGGCCGGTCAACTCCGCGACGAGCCGTAGTTGCCCGGCAGTTTCGTTGCCGTCGGAGCATAAAAATCGCTCCTAATCAGTCACCGAATCTGTATAACTGAGGCGTGCGTGTCATTGTTACAGGATTGGTTGGACAATACGCGTTTGGCGGCGTGGCTTGGGACTACTTGCAGTACGTCGAAGGGTTCCGTCGTCTGGGGCATGATGTGTTTTATCTCGAAGACACGGAGACATGGCCCTACGACCCCATCAACGCGACGTTCAGCGAAGACTGTTCTTACAATGTGAACTATCTCAAATCGGTATTGAGCCGGTTGGGGCTGGGCGACCGTTGGATTTACCGAAACGCACCGGACGGAAAGTATCACGGGCAATCGGAAGCAGACGTCCGCCGTATTTGCGCGGATGCGGATGTCTTGGTGAACGTGTCCGGGTGCGGTTGGATGCGGCCGGAATACGCGGCCATTCCCAAGAAGGTGTTCATTGACAGCGACCCGATGTTCACCCAGATCGCCTTGGAAAAGGATGAGAAATCAGCGCTGAGCCGAATCCGCGCTCACGACTACTTTTTCACGTTCGCCGAAAACATGGGGGCCGCCGATTGCCGGGTGCCATTGGTGGGACTGAACTGGGTGCCGACTCGTCAGCCGGTCGTGTTGGATTGGTTTCCCCCCGAAGCCAGTCCGCCGCGCGACGTTTGGACCACGGTCATGAATTGGGTGTCGTACAAGCCGGTCGCTCATGGCGGCGAAACGTGGGGACAAAAAAACGTTGAGTTTCTGCGTTACGCGGACTTGCCGCAACGAACCACGCAGCGATTTGAGATCGCCATGGGACGCGGTCCCGGCAACACACGGCCGACGGAACTGTTGCAGAGCAAGGGATGGACGATCATCGAACCGGATGAAACGTTGCCGGACCCGTGGACGTACCGGGACTATCTACGGTCGTCGAAAGGCGAATGGAGCATTGCCAAGGAAGGCTACGTGAAATCGCGGAGTGGATGGTTCAGTTGCCGGAGCGCGTGCTATCTGGCGTTGGGGCGGCCGTGCGTATTGCAGGATACCGGGTGGAGCCGGTTCTACCCCACCGGGGAAGGGCTGTTTGCGTTCTGCAGTTTGGATGAGGCCGTGGCCGGCTTGGAGAAAGTGGCGGCTGATTATGCCCGGCACGCGCACGCGGCGCGCACCGTGGCGGAGAACCATCTGGATGCCTGCAAGGTGCTCGGCCGGATGCTGGAGCAAATCAGGGCAGCGAATTGAAGAAACCAATCGCCATTTATACCAGCTACAACATCCGCTATCCGGTGGGCGGTCATATGTTGGCGGAACTGCATTACATCGTGGGACTGCAGCGGCTGGGTTATGAGGTGATCGTCATCGAGGAGAGCGGCCAGGAATGGGCGCCGTGCTTCAACCCGGTCAAGAACCAAATGAGCGATAATCCCGGCTACGGCTGGAATGCGCTGCGCGATCTGCTTGAACCGAATGGATTGGAGAACAACCTCTGCTATGTGGACGGACAACGCCGGTACCACGGCATCGAAGCCGACCGGTTCCGCCCGTTGTGCCAGGAAGCCGCGCGAGGAGATTGAACAAGCCGGCTGGGTTCTGGCTGACGCGATAGTGGTGGCCCAGACCGTGGAAGCCTACCGGAACTACATCGCGCAATCGCGGGGCGAATTCAGTGTGGGGTCAACCTCGAAGTGAAAGCGCGCACCAGATGGTTCAGCGACCGGACCGCCGCGTATCTGGCCGCAGGAAAACCCGTGGTGGTTCAGGACACCGGCTTTTTCCGAGTTCCTGCCATGCGGATGGGGCCTGTTCGCGTTCGGCACCGAGGATGAAGCGGCGGCAGCCGTTGAAACCATCAACGGTGATTACAGCCAACATTGCCGGACCGCGCGCGAGATAGCCGTCGAGCATTTTGAGGCCACAAAACTAATTCGTGAAATCCTGAGTGTCGCTGGTCTGATGGTCGAGTAGGCTGCGCGGTTGTGACTGTTGCTTCGTCTCAAACCAGGTCATTGATCGCGTCATGGCGACTCACTCTTTATTTTGGCGTCGCGCATATTCACGAACCCAAGTTCCTTGCCGCAGATGTCGAGCAAGGCAATGGCCAGGCGAACAGTGCGCCGGGTGCGCAGATGCAAGTAACACGCGACCAGAGGAATCAACAACAGGGCCGGTGCGGTCCAGTTGGAATGTTGGGAGAGACCATAGGCCAGCACGGTGGTGACGACGGTGATACCGAAGAATACTTTCCCCAGCAATGTCCAGTGTCCAGTTAGCCGGGCGCGAACGAGGCGTTTGTTGTCGTTGTGGTCTTCGGCGACGGTGATGAGAACGGCTTTGCTAAATCGGTCGCCGTATATCGTGACATCGTACTCGTCCCAACCGCTGTCCACGATGGACTGCCAATTGTGGCGGTCGAGCAGATCCACGAACTTTTGCAGGAATTCCATACGCCCTCCGCCCTTGTCGTTCCAAAACGTGGCGGTGTATCGCGAACCGACACCGTCATACTGCCGGGCCAGTTCGCGGACTGTTTCACGGGCGGCAACGGGCGTTTCGGAGCGTCGTAGTCGCCCGGCATACCGGGGCCAGCCACGCACGATGGGTTGCAGAAGGAAAAGCAATGCCACCAGGGTGCGCGACACAAAAGCACGGTATTTGGGCGGCAAGTTGGCGCGAACAGAGGCGGCGATGGAAACGCCGATGCTGGCCAAAAACGAAATCACCGGCAACGGCCACAGCGCGCTCCAGATGGCCGTCAGCACAATCCCGCCAAGGGTGAACAGGATGTGCCATTCAAGACTGAGCATGGCCATGATGGAATTCACGGGGGCCGGTGTGTAAAGAGTCTGGAATAGTGCGCTGCCAAACACTCCGTGGTAAATGACGGAGCGCCCCACCAGTCCGGAGGTCTTTGACGGGCTGTAGATGTGCCCGCGCCAGCGGATGCCGCCGAGGGTGTTGAAAAACTCTGGATGTTTGTGTCGCAGCAACGCTTCGGCGACGCCGTAGCCGCGTTGCTGCTTCAGATAACCGCCCAATGTGTTGCGCCGGTAGTGCCAGACAAAACCAGAATGAGTAAATGCGATGCGGTGGCCGCGCTGGAGGAGCCGCCAGCAGACATCCACATCGTCACCGGCCGCGCGGAATTGCGCGTCGAACCCGTCAATGCTGTCCAACGCCCAGCGCCAGAAGGCCATGTTGCAGCCGGGAATGTGCTCGGCGTCCCGGTCGTTGAGCATGACGTGCGCGGGTCCGCCGGGGCTGACCGCGACGCAACCGGCTATCCAGTTGTCTTCGGGTGGAGGGAAGTTGTGACCGCCGATGGCGCAGGCATCGGTTTTCAAGAGGTCGCCGACGAGATAGTAGAGCCAGTCTTCATCGGCTCGGCAATCGCTGTCGGTAAACGCGATGATCTCGCCCGTGGCGGCGGCGATACCGGTATTGCGGGCCACGCTGAGTCCGAGGTTGGGCTGGTGGATGGCGCGGATCTTGCCTTCGTAGTGGCCGGCAATCTTGGCGGTGTCATCGGTGGAGCCGTCGTCCACGAGGATGATCTCATAGGACGGATAATTCAGGTGTGTGAGCGAGTCGAGACAGGCCGGCAAGGTGCGGCCCCCGTTGTAACTGGCCACGACAACGCTGACTTTCGGGTAGAACGGCAAGGGGAAATACGGGGCTCGTTTATATTGCCGGGCCACGGCTTGAAAGGACCGTCGCGTGTTGCGGTCCTTGTCCGTGAGACCGAAGAACCAGTTTTCAATTTGATGGCCGCCGGTATGCCAGTCGTCGGTGAACGCAAAGATGAAGGTACCGGCCAATCCGGCGCGAAAGGCAATTTCAATATGGCTGCTGAGGACTTCGGCTTTGTGTTGCTCGCCTTCGCGGACGGAGTCGAGTCCGAACTCGGATAGCACGAGCGGTTTGTCGCCGGCAATGCTTTGGAGACGATCGAGGTAGTTGGCGAACGGCTGGGGATCGTGGAGATACACGTTGAAGCTGACGAAGTCCACGCAGGACGGCTGGAGGAATTCGGTGGTCGGGAAATTGACGACGGTGACGAGCAGGCGCGGGTCAACGGCTTTGACGATGCCGGCCAGCTCGGCGAGAAACTCTTCCACGCGTTTGGGGCCGTACCAGCGCACGATGTCCGGTGGGATTTCATTGGAGAGTGTCAGGGCAAAAACGGCGGGATGGTTTTTTAGGGCTTCCGCCGCTTCGCGGGTGGCGCGGCGGGCGAACTGCATCTTGTCGGGGTCGTCCAGGAAGCAAAGGTGTTTGGGCCAGAAATGATCCACGAGGATTTTGAGGCCGTGTTCGTGGGCCAGATCAAGGAACCATCGGGGCGGGACATGATAGACGCGGATGCAGTTGGCGTTGAGTTGCCGGATCAGCTCGAAATCCTTCTCCACCTGCGCGCGAACCGGGTATGTGCAGCCGGTGGCGTCGGGCTTGAAGGGACCGTATGTGACGCCTTTGGGGTAGAACTTGCGGGCGCCAAGTCGAAAGAACTTGCCATCGGGCACAATACGTTCGGAAGGCGTCAGAATCGCAGGCGTAACGGGTTTGGGCGTGCTGTCAACCGGGACGTTGCGCGAATCATTGGCAAGAGGAAGTTCGATGGGGCGTGAGGACGGCACTGACATATCCCGCTGTGAAGAGTGGTTTGTGTTCGGAGCTGTGAGCAAGCTTGTAACAAAAAGAGTTTTCATCGTCAACGCACGCAGATTCGAAACAAAGACGTGGCCGGCAGGTATTTATTCACGAAGCCGGCAAGCAAACGTCTTGCGCGGGAGTATGGGTGCGGTTAATGTCGCCCGACCGGTCATGGCCCTGAATCTCGACCAACAACCCGAATCACACGGGGTACCCCAACCTTTATTCGAGCGGATACAAGAGTTTGTCTTCCGCATGGATATGGGGGCGGGAGTAAAGTGGTTTCGTGTGGTGCTGTTTGTCTTGTTGGTCTTGTTGGTGGTGCTGATCTATACGGGCACGCAGTTTTTTGGTCTGCGTGACCGAGAGGCCATGGAACTCGGGCAACTGGGACGAAATCTGGCCGTCGGTCGCGGTTATGTGACCCAAGTCATCCGTCCGTATGTGATGGCGTATCTGGTTTCTGTGGGCAAACCGCCCTTGTTGACGACTGGCGACCGGCCGGCGCGGGAAACGGACCCCTGTTGGCAGCCGGAATTGTGGACGCCACCCGGTTATCCTTTGTTTTTGTCCATAGTGTTTCAGATTTATGAGCCTGATTTCTCGGTGAAACCCGGTAGCGGGTCGTTGGAAGCCGACCGGGAGTTGATGGTGGTGTCGTGGCTGTTGTTCTTGAGCGGGTTGCTGCTGGTCTATTTGATGGCGCGGGACATGTTCGATCATCGGGTCGCGGTGTTGAGCGTGTTCTTGTATCTGTTTTGCGATCCGTTGTTGGAGTTTGCGGTGTCGGGCGGGCCGATGATGTTTCTGTCGCTGCTGTTCTTGATCGCGTGTCAGGGGTTGTTGAAGGCGGAACGCTGGCAGATGGGTGGCAAGCCGGCATGGTGGACGTACTCGGCGGTGGCCGTCTCGGCTTTGGCCGTGGCGCTGGGTGTGTTGACGGATTACGCCATGGTGTCCGTGCTGGTGCCCCTGGTGGTGTACTTGCTGGTGTCGTTCCCGCGTCAACGATGGCAGATGATGGGATTGTGTTTGGCGGTATTCATGGTGGTGGTGGGACCGTGGATGGCGCGAAACTGGTTGGTCTCACGAACGCTGTTTGGATTGACGCGCTTGGAGTTGTTCGAAGGCACCGGCTGGGGAACGGAAAACGAAGTGAAGCCGGGACAGATGCAGCGTCAGTTGGAGCCTGACCAACGTCGAATGAGGCCACGCGCTGTGATTCGTAAAGCTGTGTTGAATATGCAGACGGTCTATCGCCAGACGTTCAAGGATGTAGGGGCCAACTTCGTCATTGCTTTCTTTCTGGTGGCGTTGCTGCACCGGTTCCGCGTGGAGGAAGTGTTCCGGCTGCGACGATTGGTATTTTGGAGCATGGTCATGTGCACGGGTTGGCTGGCCGTAGCCGGCACGCCTGAACGAAACAAGCTGACAATGTTTCTGCCGTTGGTCATCATCTATGGTTCGGCGTTTTTCTATGTCACGTTCGAGCGGCTGCAGTTTCGGACGTTGTTGATGAGGAAAGGCATGGTCGGATTGTTCGCGGGCCTGAACATGCTGCCGTTTGTGCTGACAATTCTTCCTCCGAGCACCACCATCCCCTACCCTCCTTACGATGGCGGCATCGTGGCGGGATTGAGGGTGGCATTTCGGCCAGAAGAGACCCTAGTTTCTGACATACCTTGGGCCGTAGCGTGGTACGCTGATCGAACGGCCATTTGGCAGCCATACGACCAACAGGATTTTATCACCATCAATGACCGTCTGCGGTTCGTGTCCGGTATCTATCTCACGCAAGCGACATTGCAGAATCTGACCGTTGTGGAAATGCTGACAGGCCGGCAACGTTTTTGGATACAGATGTTTCAACCGCCACCGCCAGATTTTCCCCTGCAATTCTACCGGCCGCTAACGCCCGACGGCCAACAGGTGCTGATCGGCAACCGTGCCCGCTAGGATTGACTTTGTCGAGTGAACGGCGAAAGTAATGCGCGAACGCTGGCAAGATGAATATACCGAACGATATACGAACCCGCCTTGCGCGGTGGATGCGTCCGCCCGATGACCCCACCGACAAGACGCGGTGGTGGATGACTCTGGTCGCGGTGGGATTGATCATTTTCGCCTACGGCATCAGCAAGACTTGCGTCCAGAACGAGCGGGCGATGTCGTTGTTCGGCTGGTTGTGGTCGTGGTGGGGCCAAGGTGGCGATTACGCTCACGGGTATTTGGTGCCCATTGTGGCCGGCGCGCTGTTTGCTTGGAAGTGGCGTTCCAGCCTTCAAAACGTGCCGATGGAAACTTCCAACGCAGGGACGATCATCCTGGCAGCGGCGATGTTCTTCTATTGGTTGGGTGTGCGGGCCGCCAATCCGCGTATCATTGCTGGTTCGCTCGTGGTGCTGGTATTTGGGCTCATTTTCTACCTGGCCGGGTTCCGTTGGGCAAAGGCGCTGTGGTTTCCGACTGCGTTTCTGTTGTTCATGATACCGCTTAACTTTTTGGAGCCATTCTTGTCGTTTCCGCTGCGGCTGTTTGTGGCCAAGTTTTCGACCTACTTGCTGAACGGACTGGGATTGGAGGTTTACCGGGATGGCACAGGCATCTACTCTGTTACACACCGGTTTCTGCCCTTGGACGTGGCGGACCCTTGCAGCGGCATCCGTTCGTTGGTGGCCATGATGGCTCTCACGGCCGTGTATGGGTACGTCACGATGGACAAGTCATGGAAAAAGTGGGTGTTGTTTTGTTGCAGCATTCCGCTGGCGGTCATAGGAAACTTGGCGCGAATCACGACGGTCGCGCTGGTCGCCCAAGGATTTGGGCAGGAACTGGCGTTGCGCATCTACCACGATTATTCCGGTTACATCGTGTTCAGCCTGGCCATCCTCTGCATGATTGCCTTGGGAAGCTCCATGAACCTGAGATTCCGCGACATCATTCATCGCTGGACACGCGAAGAAATCGCCCTGCCGGCGCGCAACTGAACGCCGAGCACTCGTTTTTTTCCGTTTACAAGGGCTTTTTGTACCGCTAGCATTCGCAGCACTCATTGGCGGATGGTTGAGACACGTGCAGCGACCGTCATGGGCACACAGATGGGGTTAATCCAGCGAATGCTCGAAATGCGATTATTGTGGCTTGTTGTTGCTTTGGCACTCTTGTCTTCGGGTCAAGCTTCCGCATCCACATTCAACTGGGGTCCATTTGACCTGAACTTCGGACTGAAGCTAGGTCTCGAGTTCACGGATAACGACAATAACAGTGAGAAGAACCCACAGTCCAATTTCGATCTGACATTTGGGCCTACGGTAAGCGGTTCCATACGTCTGCCGTTCACGCTGAGGGGTGGACAAAGACTGGAGCTGGCGACATCCGTTTCGGCCTCGTTGCAGTACTCGCTCGACGACGGCTGGACTGATAGTGCCGGCTCGCCAATATCAGTGAACTTGGCTTTGCCACTTTACATTGGCCATTGGTACACAGTCGCCCAAAACAACTTCCGTTTCACCAATGACCCCTTGGAGTCAACATTGGGTTATGGCGAGGATAACATTGAACAATTTAACAACACCGCCTCTCTGAGTACTACGCGCCAGTTTGGCAGATACTCCCTTGGATTAGGTGGCCAACGGGCGGACGATTGGTATCCCGACAGACCCAATGAGGACGAGACCCGCTGGAACTTCTATGTCACACCCTCTTATTATTTCCAAGAGAACTACTCAGTGTTTCTGTCCGCAACATACGGCTTCAACGAGTATAGTGACAGCGAACGCCGTGAATCGGCGGGTATATCATTGTCCATCGGCCTTTCCGGTCAGATCATGCAAAGCCTATCCGGCTCCATCAGTGTGGGATACGCTGTGACGGACATCGAAGCTGGTAGAACAAATGATGCCGAACGCGTTGACGGAGTAACATCTTCGATTGGATTGAGCTATGCACATCCGCTCCGCCCCAACACCACACATGGGATTTCCTTTTCCCGTTCCCCCGGCATCACGGCTATTCTGGAAGATTCAGACCTGACCGAAGTCACAGGTATTTCCTATACCATCTCCCATCTGCTCAGCCGGGAGATAACCCTCACTCCATCCATCGGTTGGTTTCACGCAGAGGATATTGGCGGTAGCACAGGAGAAATCGTTGACACCATTGACATTGGATTTGGGCTTTCCAAGAGGTTCACACGGCAACTTTCTGGCTCCATGAACTACCGATTCCAATCTCGAAGTTCCAATCTCAAAGGTCAGAGCTACGACACGAACCGCATTAATATATCGCTCACGTACACATTCTAGATTGCCCGCACCGAAATTTTTCGTTGCACCCCCGCCATCATTCTGGTCTATCTTCCCCCGTCAAAACCGTCGAGTGCCCCGTCGTTGCTCGACCATGCAAGGAATCACAACATGAGCAAGACGGATTTACTTACGAAGACAAAAAAGGAACTGCTTAAGATTTCGGAGCAATTGCGCCTCAAGGGCGCCGGAGCACTCCGCAAATCGGAACTTGTCGAAAAGATTCATCGCACGTTGATGCGCGTGAAGCCCAACTCGCGATCCACAACCAAAGCCGAAGCGGCTCCCCGCGAATCAAAGTCTGATGCCACCATCAAACGACGCGCCATTCGAAAACGCGAGCCCTCGAAACCAACGAAATCAAGAACATCCAAGACCGGCGCAAAACCCGCTCAACCGGCTCCCCAACTCTCCGCCCCACCGGCGACGGCAACGGAATCGGCCATTGCCGCCCACAAGTTTGATGTCGCTCCTCGCGGCATCGCTCCGCGACCGGTTGCAGTCAACGAGTCCCTCGGTGAACTGCCCGAGTCGTATGGCACAGGCAGGCTTTACCTTGCCGTCCGCGATCCTCACTGGCTCTATGCCTACTGGGACCTCGGTTCGCATCAAATGGCCCAATACCGGAAACAGTCTGCCAACAACCAAATTGTCCTTCAACTTTTCCGTTCAGGCCAAAGCCAACCGGACCAGGAACACGTTATCCACTACGACACCCGCAATTGGTACCTGCCCGTCAGCCAAGCCGGCACAGCCTACCGGGCCATCCTTGGCTATCGCAAGACGGATGGTTCATTCCACGTCATCTCCGAATCTTCAGAGGCGCGCACGCCGGGCGACTCCGTTTCTGCCGACCAATCCGCCCGGTTCGCCACGATTCCCCTCGACCTGTCGTTCCGTGAACTCGTCTCGCTGGTCCGCGATCACTCGAAGGAAGGCGAACAACTGGCCGAGACCATTCAACGTCTCGAAGAGGAAGGGTTCCCCCTTCCGTTCCAAGTTGAACTGGAAATGGGACCGTGGTCAGCCGAACAGGCCCGAGCGATGGAACGCATCATCGGACCCGACATCTTCCAACGCGTCCAACGCGGCTCCATCGAAGTTAGTGAATGGCTTTCCCGGCGTCTCCGCGATCAGATGCCCCTGTCGCCGTCCTCGGCCGGTTTCAGTCCGGCCGGCGCCAGTTGGTCTTCTGCTCCCGGCAAAGGTTTCTGGATGGCGGTGAACGCGGAACTCATCATCTATGGCGCCACCGAACCCAACGCCAAAGTCACGGTGGACGGCAAACCGATCCTACTCCGTCCCGACGGAACGTTTTCGTTTCACCATGTCTTCCCGGACGGTAAATTCCGGATCCCCATCGTCGCTGTGTCCGCCGACGGAGATGATCAACGATCCGCCGAACTGAGATTTCAACGGCAAACGACAACCAGCGGCGAGGTCGGGCGCGTGAAACAACCCGGCCACCTCACATCTCCACCGGCATGACCAGCGTGCCGGCTCGCTGCAAAGACACGTAACCAGAGGAGACCACCGGGTGTCACAAGGCTATCTCGCACTCGTCCTCCACGCCCATCTGCCGTTCGTGCGCCACCCGGAACATGACCGCTTCCTTGAAGAGGACTGGTTTTACGAAGCGATCACCGAAACCTATCTGCCGTTGCTCGATGTTCTCGAACATCTCGTCCACGACAAGGTGCCGGTACGCCTCACGATGTCGCTGACCCCGCCGCTCTGCTCGATGCTCTTGGATTCGCTGCTTCAAGAGCGATACCTTGGCCACATCACCCGTCTGATCGAGCTGGCGGAAAAGGAAATCGAACGGACGAAATGGGACCAGCCCCAGAACGAACTCGCTCGCTTTTACCACGAGCGATTTCAGCGCAACCGAACCGCTTTCGCAAGACTCTACCGTCGCGACTTGGTGGCCGCTTTCCGCAAGTTCCAGGAACTTGGCGTCCTCGAAATCATCACCTG
>CAZEQV010000071.1:0-12513 GCA_964514435.1 uncultured Verrucomicrobiota bacterium | reverse complement strand
CCCACATAGAGCGCGGTGCGCTCCTCGTCACGTCGGTCTTCGTAAAGCTGCGTCGGGTCGGCGGAAGAGGCGGGTAGCAGCACCGCCGGGCCGCGCGGCTCGTCTTCACCGTAATAGTCATAGCGGAAACGCTCCATCAACACCGCGTCTTGCGCCGTCTCGATGCGGCGCGACCGCCACCACAGGAAGGCCAGCACCAGCCCTCCGAGTATGACGACTACCCCGATCACGATCAGCGCCGGACTGGTCCCCACCTCCTGCGCCGGGGGGGGGGCCCGCGGCGTGGGGGCCGCTGCGGTCGGGGCGGGTGTGGGAACCGGTGGAGCTGGCGCGGCAGCCGGTGGGGTTGCAGCGGGAGCAGTGACGACGGGCGAAGCGGGCGGTGGTTGTTGATGTTCGAGTTGCCGGCGCAATCGGGTGACTTGGAGTTCTTGTTCTTCGAGCCGGTCGCGCAAGCTGCGGATGCGCCGGTGAGTGACCACGGCGTTGATGATGGCAGCAAACGGCAATGCGATGACCAGAAGACCGAGACCGACCAGAAGTGTTTCCTCGATGCCCATGGATGTGCGGAGGCATTATGCACAAGCAGCCCGAAACAACAATGGCAACTTTGGCAGTTGGCCTCATGCCCTGTGCTGGAGCAGATCCCGAAGTGGCCGTGCGCAGTATCGTCACCGGCACACATAGAATCAGCGGCTAGGTTTTTCAACGTGATCAACATTCAACAGATACGTCTGCGCCCTTGAACGCTGCTCTCCGTTGCAGTGCAGCCTTGTCAGCTTCCGGTGCGGGTTGGTTAAGGTGCAGGCGTGCCCGAAGTTGCCACAACGCACCGCGTCGCGCTGGGCGACATCGGGACGGATTTCCCGTTGCTGGTCGGGATGATTCTGGCCAGCGGCCTCGACGCGGCGAGTGTGTTGTTCATGTTTGGCGCGATGCAGGTGCTGAGGGCGCTCACGTACCGAATGCCAATGCCGATGAAGCCGTTGAAGGCGGCGGCGGTGTTGGTAATTTCGCAGCGACTGACCGGCAATGTCATTTACGGTGCGGGCTTGGCCATCGGCGTAGTGCTGCTGGTGCTAACGGCGACGCGGGCGCTCGACTGGTTGGCGCGCGTGATTCCCAAAATCGTCGTGCGCGGCATCCAGTTTGGCCTCGGCGTGCAACGCGTCCAACTCGCCTTGCGCCAGTACATCCCCGGTGACGGCCCGGCGAGTTACGCGCTGGCGGGAATCGGATCTGTTGTCGCCGTCGTGTTGCTGGGCAATCACAAGGTACCGGCGGCGTTGGCGTTGATCGCGCTCGGCGTCCGCTACGCGCTGGTGTTTCGCTGGAACGAGATCACCGCGTTACCGGCAGTGGCGGTGCATCTGCCGCAATGGCACGTACCGGTCTGGTCAGACATTGCGGCCGGGTTTCTCGTGTTGGCGGTGCCGCAGATTCCGTTGTCGCTCGGCAACTCGATCCTCGCGACCCGGCAAGTCGCGCACGATTTTTCCCGACCGCCCCATCTCTGTGCGCCGGATCGGGCTGACGTACTCGCTGATGAACCTCATCTGCCTGTGGTTCGGCGGCGTGCCGGTCTGTCAGGGGTCGGGCGGCATGGCCGGGCATTACGCGTTTGGCGGACGCACCGGCGGGTTGGTGGTGATTTACGGTGGACTGTACCTGGCACTTGGATTGTTTTTTCGGCGATGGGTTCGGCGCGTTGACGAAGGTGTTTCCGTTGCCGGTGCTCGGCGTGATTTTGTTGATTGAAGGACTGACATTGCTGGCATTGGTGCGTGATTTGACCGACAGCAAACGGGATTTTGTGATAGCGCTGCTAATTGGACTGATTGCCGGCGGGTTGCCGTATGGCTACGTCATCGCGTTGGTGGGCGGCTCGGCGTTGGTGTATGCCGTCCGCTCCGGTTGGATCAGAGTGAGCACCACATGACCAGTCTGCCGGCAGATTGACGGTGCTTTCGTATCTGATAGAGTGCGGGCATGAAATTGATTCACCTATTTCCCGTTTTGGTGTTGCTGGCCATGACATCCTGCTCCGTCGTGCCGGAAACCGGTCGTTCGCAGTTGATCCTTATTTCATCGGGTCAGGAAATGCAGCTCGGACTTGCGGAGTTTGAGAAAGTCAAAAAGGACACGCCCATCAGCAAAGACGCCAATCTCAATGCCTTGGTGCAGCGGGTAGGCAAGAAGATTGCCGGTGTCGCCAACCTGCCAAACGCCCAATGGGAGTTTGTGGTGTTTGACGCGCCGAAGACAGCCAATGCGTTCTGTCTGCCGGGCGGCAAAGTCGGCATTTTTACCGGAATACTTCCGATCACCAAAGACGAGACCGGCATGGCCACGGTGATCGGACATGAGGTCGCACACGCAGTGGCGCGACACGGTGCCGAACGAGTCTCCGAAGGCATGATAATTCAGCTTGGCGGCGTGGCGGTGGACGTCGCGCTGCGTGAAAAATCTCAGCAGATGCGGCAAATCACATTGGCGGCATACGGCTTGGGCAGTCAGGTTGGCGTCATGCTTCCTCACTCGCGCAGTCACGAACTGGAAGCCGACCGGATCGGCTTACTTTACATGGCACGGGCCGGTTACGACCCCCGACAGGCTGTTGATTTCTGGAAACGCTTTGCCGACCACACAAAGCAACTGGGTGGTGCCCCACCGGAATTTCTCAGCACTCATCCCGTGGACTCACGACGAATCGCGCAGATTGAATCTCTCATGCCGCAAGCTCTCGCCGAGTATCAGAAGGCCAAAGGCCTATGATTTGGCTCGTTTGCCCGCTTCGAGCGCAAGCAGCCGTCGTTTCCAGTTTAGTCCGCCGCTGAAGCCGCCCAAGGAACCATCTCCTGCCACAACGCGGTGGCACGGCACTACCACCGGCAAAGGATTGGCCCCACAAGCCGCGCCCACGGCCCGCGCCGCCCGCGGTCGTTGCATCCGTTCCGCCAGCCAGCCGTACGGGCGCGTTTGGCCATGTGGAATGTTTCTCATGGCGTTCCACACGGCCCGCTGAAACTCCGTGCCCGAGGAAAAATCGAGCGGCACGCGCCATGCAACCGGCTTGCCCTGAGCATAGAGCTTGAGTTGTCGGGCAAACACCCGGTACCGGGCCGGCACAGGGACGGCAGAAATAGACCGGCGGCGGGGAAATTGGATTCCGCACAGCCCCTTGGCGGTGTATTGCACACCGAACACCCCCAGTGCCGTCTTGACAGAAAATGAGCCGGACTGGTTCAGCGAAGCACGACGAACATAATCCATATGACCACGCACGATAGCCCCATCCACGTCAGAATGCGATGCCGCGCTTCGCGCTCGGAGCGTTTGAGCGGATGTTGATTGCGGAACGTCCCGGCGCTCAGATAGGTGGCCAACTTGCGCTGCGGTTCCACGGCTGGTTTGACTGGCTCAACTGCTTTCGCAACATCAGTCCGGGCTGCGGCTGGGACGACTGCGGGCATGGCTCCGGCATCCAGCTCCTTGACCGGATCCACAGCATCGAACAGATCTTGACGCACCCGGTACGTCGGCTCCGGGGGCTGACGCGATGGCACTTGGAGCATCGCTTTGATCAGATTCGACGCCGATTCGAGCGATGAGTCTGTCGCTTCCGACTTGGTAACCTTCTGAGTTTCGGCGGCTTGGCGACGTTGCTCGAGAGACCGTATTTCCCGCTCCAAGGCGCCGATTTTCCTCTGCAACTCGCCCACGCAGCGGTCCACAGGCCTGGTCTGTCTTTTCCTGAGCATCATGGGCATGCCCCCCACGTTCTTGTTCAACGTTGACCGATGATGATCAAGATGGCCCAAACGGTGCCGGCCAAGATAAGGGGCGCAGACGCCGCCGCCCCGATCAAGAAATACCGGGATAGATCATCCCATCCCAATTCTTGGCGCTTTTCGGGTTCCACGTCCGCCTGCTTGCCGAGGGCGGGATTTAGACACTCCAACTTGGTGAAGGCCCGGTTGTACTCGAGCCGCGAGTTTTCGATCACACCGAGCGCGCGACTGAGTTCGGCGCGTAGATTTTCACTCGTCCATTCATCATCGCGCAAGGCGTGAATCTGCTCCGCATATTCGCGGAATGATTCCTGAGTCTTGAGGCACTGCTCCACGAGGCGCTGCGATTCAATTTGCTGGCGCTCCAGCAATACCAAACCGCGCGCCAGCTTTTCGATCATCTCGGACTTGCCGCGAGCGTATTCGTCTTGTCGGCGGCGCAGTTCCTCGAGGTCGCCCTTTTGTCGTTCGAGTTCCTCCTGCTGCCGGCGCAACTCGATCAATGTGTTGCGGGCCTGTTGCAGACGAAGCTCCGTTTCATCCTTTTGCGACGGACCTTCGACGAGTGTGAGTTGCGGCTCCTGTGCAGCCGCGGACACAATGGTCGCAGCGCCACTTTCCCCCTGTTTCATTGACTACCTCCTTGTTGGGCGCAAAATAGCAGGAGCCGGAAAAATGTAAAGCACGTTCCGATGGGCGGGTCACATTTCCAGCGACTCGACGCGTCTGAGCGCGAGCTGCATCGGGATCGAAGCCGCCGCCAAACTCAGGAAGGAAACGAACAACCACGCGGCCACCATGGCGATGGGAACCCGCATCGTTCCATCACCACCGGCATACTGCATGTACATGGGCCAAGCTTCTGCCGCGATGACGATGGCGATGTACACCAGACTGAGCACAAAACAAAACGTGCCTCCAAACCCGGAAACGATACGGGCCGGATTGTCATCGCGACGGTTGGCCGTGGAACCGGTGCCGAAGTTCGGAAACAACGCCCCCAATCCCACCGCAATGCCGCACAACGCGAAACTCATCAGCACCATCGTCGCGCAGAACAGCAACATCAACCAGGCTGGCAACCTCAGCATCACGCTGGAAATCAACATCAACGATACCGTAATGACAATGGAAGTGACGCTGCTCAACCAGAACTTCTGGAGCAACACTCGCTTCAAGCCGTACGGCACCATCCCGACAATCCACAGCCGTTTGCCCTCCAAACTGAATTGTGGAAAAACAAAACGCGTGGTCAATGTGCCCAACGTCATGCTGCACGCGCCCAAATTCATCACGGAAACAAAACGGGCAAAGAAGTCGCTGCTGGTGTCGTAGGCCACATTGCGAAGGTTGAGCACATACAGACCGAGCAGGCCGAAAAAGATCACAAACTGGCTCCACTGAGACGTGTCGCGCCAAAACACCCGAATGTCTTTCATGACCAAAGCGCGCGTCGCCGGATGGATTCGCGGCAAAAGATAAATGGCGCGCTCAATCCAACCGGTGCGCGGCACGCCCACCTGCCGGTCGAGCAAGGCCACCCCGATTCGAAGCCCGCCCTGGCTGTGGACACGCGACCAGCCTTCATAAAAGAACCGCTCCCCAATGCCCACGCAGACCACCGTGGCCATCATCGCATTGCTGGCCAACACCATGAAATACAGCGCGCCATTGCCACCCCACCCTTCCCCCCATGAAATCAAACTTGTCGTTAACCAATAGCTCGGCAGCAACGGCATCAAGGTGAACCGGCTATTGCTCAGCAACTGATTCATGACCGCCGCCATCTGCGTGTGCTGAACCTGCGCCATCTCCACCGGTTTCAAAAACACCAGAACCGCCCCCGTCACCGCCGCTCCAAACAGGAACAAAACCCACTTGAACAGTTGCCGATGAAGGTACCGGGTCAGCAACAAAATGACCGCCGCGCCAATCGCCGCCGGTATGACCGTGAACGGTATGAACAACAACAGCACTTTCACATAGAACGTCCACTCCACGTTTCTCGCCTGACCGTAGGCCAGCATCAGCGGCGCGGAAAGAAACACAAACGCCCAACTCGCCAACACGGTGGTCTCGGCAAATTTCCACCGAAACACATCCACCGCCCGAACCGGCAAGGTCAGCATCCACTGCGTCTCGTGACTCTTGAACATGCTCGAATACCCGATAATCAGGTTCGAGAACACCAACATCAAAAACAGAAACGCAAAGAACAGGTATAACATCCGATCCACCAGCAACACACTCAGGCCGGGCACTTGCCCCAAATACCCGAATCCCATCTTGAACATCAGATAACCGGCCACCCAGTAACACAGAACAAAACCGATGATCACCACCATCATCAGCCGCGACTGCTCCCGCAAGGCGCCGATTCGCCGCCGCGTCATGCGCGCGTTGGCTTCCAGCAGCATTTGAAAAAAGGCCGCGGCGCTCATACGACCGGCGCGTTCTCCTGTCCCTTCAAATGATGTTCTTCATTCGTGATCGCCAAAAACGCGTCTTCCAACGCGCCGCTGCTGCCGATGGTCTGTCGCAGTTCCGCCATCGTGCCGGCTGCGACCAACCGACCCCGATGCAAAATCCCGATGCGGTCCGCCAGCTCCTCGGCAACGTGCAAAATGTGAGTGGAAAGAAAAACCGTCATGCCCGCGCGCGACCGCTGTTTCAGAACGTTCTTGACGACGCGCGCGCTCCGCGGGTCCAGCCCCACCATTGGCTCGTCAATGATAAACACTTTCGGATTGTGCAGAAGCCCCGAGGCAATCGCCAATCGCTGCCGCGTGCCGTGCGACAACGTCTCAATCAGTTTGTGGCGCACTTCGTTCAAACCCAGCAATTGAAACAATTCCTCACTGCCTTCCAGCGCCGCTCGCCGCTCCATTCCATACAGTTGCCCCACGAGCACCATGAACTCCATCGGCTCCAACTTGTCATACAGAAACGGAAAATCCGGCACGAAGCTGAGAAGTTGCCGGGCTTTGACCGGTTCGGTCTGGATATCAAAACCGCCGATGATCGCGCGCCCTTTGGTCGGTCGAATCAATCCGGTCAGCAACTTGATTGTGGTGGTCTTGCCCGCCCCATTCGGTCCGAGAAACGCGAAGAATTCGCCTTGGGCGATATCCAGGTTCACGTCGTCCACAGCCGTAAAATCACCGAACTGCTTGGTCAGCTGTTCCGTTCGAATCATCGCTGGTATTGGTTGGTTGTTCCGGTGACGTTAGAGCTGCCGGGCGAATCCGCCGCCGGGGTTTGTCCTCGCCGCTCAACGAGTCGGCCAGCATTGTCAGCCCGACCGAAGTGTCCACGCGCAGCACTTCACCGAGCTGGCTCACCCACATCTTCGCCCAAAGATTTTCGTTCAGCCGCGTTTCCACCCGGTAGGTCCGCAACTTGGATTCGCCCACCTGGAGTTGATCCAACTGCGTCCGCGTCACGAGCGATTCCGGACCCAACCCGCCGTCGGCGCTGTTCGGCAACGTTGCGCCCGAAAATCCCGAAAGCCCAATCGCCCCGCTCAACCCGGTCCCTTTCATCTGGTCGAAATCAAACTCGCGTGTTTCCCGCCGCTGCCCCATCGTGAAGACTGTCTGCACTTTTCGGGACTGGTCGTCGCCTTTGACATCCACCTGCGCGTCCCCAAACCGGCTGCGGGCGCTGAACTTGAGGATCTCGTACCGGCGATTGAACACGCCCTCTCCCGCGATCCGTATCCGCATCGCTTGCTCATACATCGTGAAATCCAAGCGCAACCGATAAGCACCGGGTTTCTTGCTGGCCTCGATGTCCTCGACCGTCATCTCGTCACCGTCAGGCTCCTGCAGCTTGGCGATTTCCACCCGGCAAAATCCCACCCGCTCGCCTTGGTAGAAGATGTTCAATCGGGCCGGCTCGGGGTGGGCAAAAATCCGGTTCATCACCACCGGGTTCGGCAGCACCTCGAACTCGGACGGCACGGTAAAAAATTCCACCCGCACCAGCGCGGCCATCATGACCGCCCAGAACACGAAGACGAATCCTGAGAATATCCTGCCTGCCATGTTCAATGTCGTTTGTTGCTGCTATGATTCCCACCTTCAGGGGATGACCAGTTCTTGGCCGATCTTCAAAGTATCTTTTGAAGACATCCCGCTGCGGTTGGCTTGATAGATCTTTTCCCAAGCAGATCGGTTGCCATAATACCGCAACGCCAGTGATTGCAGCGTATCGCCCTTTTGCACCACATGGGTCTTCAGGTGCCCGGTCGGCTCAACCGGCGCAGACGCGATCGGCACCGGACGCGACGGCGCGGTGTTCGCCCACGCGGTGGGAGGCGATGCCATGACCGATCGTTGCGCGCTGGCCACGATCTTGTCGAGTTCTGCGAGACGGGCTTTCAGTTCGGCGTTTTCCTCGGCCAACGCGTTCCGCTCCGCTTGGATGCGCGCCACAATACCGGGATCGGTCACGGGTGACTGCGGCATCTTCGCCGCCAATGATAGTTTGGCGCGCTCGATGAAATCATTCACCAACTGCCGTTTGTCCGAGTGCGGCTTCAGCGCCAAGAACTGCCGGTAATGATATATCGCGGCAATGGGGTCATTGAGTTTATCATCGAAAATCAGACCCAACTCCAAATGCGCCTGCGCAAACTCGGGGTGTTCCAACAGGACCGCCCGGTACGCTTCCGCCGCGCCTTTGTAGTCTTTGGACTCCGAGAGCTTCTTTGCCCTCGCATAACCTTGACTGCTTTCCGCTTCAGCTTCCGAAAACACACCGCCGCGACCGCAACCCACCAGCGTCACCGCGAGACACAGGCACAATCCCATTCCCGCAGTGAACCACTTCTGTCGCAGCGTGCTAGAATCACATCCATATCCTGCAGCCATCTTCATCCCCATTCCTTGGTTCGCCAGGCGCATGATCGCCCCGACGATGCGACCGAGTCTATCACACGACCCGCAAAACACAAGCACCGCCCCACCCATCACTTGGCGCCCTGCCTGCCGATTCGCTTGACCCTTGCTCCCGCACGGGGCAACATGACGCCATCCCATGATACCGGTCTGTCCACATTGTGATGTCGGCCTGATGATTCTCAGATACAAGGGAGTCGAGATTGATTTCTGCGACCAATGCCGCGGCATCTGGCTCGATGACGGAGAGTTGGAGCATTTCGTCAATCCGTCTGATTCCTCCCTCGTTATCAAGGACACCGGCCATTCTTCCCCGCACAAACGAGTTTGCCCCCGATGCGACACCCAGATGCGCGAAGCCTATCTGTCCATCTCCGCCAACGAGGAACTGTCTCTGGACCGCTGCCCCAAAGGCCACGGTTTGTGGTTTGACGACCGAGAACTGCAGCGCCTGCTCAAGCATCACAACGTCAAGCCGCACGGCGTAATCAAGTTTCTCGATGACCTTTTCGGCCAACAACCAGTCATCCACCAACCAACAAAGGAGATCCGCCCATGATCAGTACCGTCACCATCGTGTTGCTCGTCTTGCTCGCAGGTGTCGTCGTCGTTCTGCTTTGGGTCGCCGGCGCGTACAACAGCCTCATCCGACTCCGCAACCAACTCGAAAACGCTTGGGCCCAAATTGACGTGCAACTCAAACGCCGTCACGACCTCATCCCCAACCTCGTGGAAACGGTCAGAGGCTACGCCAAGCACGAAAGCCAGACGTTGGAGAAAGTCATTCAAGCCCGCAACATGGCCATCAACGCCCAGTCTGTCGGCGACAAGGCGCAAGCGGAAAACATCCTCACCGGGACGCTCAAATCGCTGTTCGCCTTGGCGGAATCCTACCCTGACCTCAAAGCCAACCAAAACTTCCTGCGTCTGCAAGAGGAACTGGCTTCAACGGAAAACAAAGTCTCGTTCTCGCGCCAACACTACAACGACAGCGTCATGCTCTACAACACGCGCATCGAAGTCTTCCCGGTCAACTTCATCGCCGGCATGTTCAACTTCACGCGCCGCGAGTTCTTCGAAGTCAAAGCGGAAGAAGAGCGCAACGTCCCGAAAGTCTCATTCTCCTGAAGAACCAACGCCTGAACCCGGTCGGGCTGCGTCATGTGGGAACAAATCCGCGCCAATCGCCGACGCTCCATCCTCCTGATCACCGGCATGGGCGCGTTCCTCTTGGTGCTCGGATACCTCGCCGGTGAGGTGCTCACTCCCGGCGGCGGCGCCATCGGCATCGTCGCGGCGTTGATCATCCTCGGCATCCAACTGACCATCGCCTTCACGGCGGCGGAAACGATTCTGCTGCAGACCGTCCATGCCCACGAAATCACCCGCGAGGACAATCCCCGTCTGTTCAACATCGTCGAGGAAATGAAGCTGGCGTCGGGTCTTCCCTATATGCCGCGCATCTTCCTGATTGACGACCCGGCCCCCAACGCCTTCGCCGTCGGACACAACTCCCGCTCCAGCGCCATTGCCGTGACCACGGGACTCATGCACCGCCTCGATCGCGACGAGCTGCAGGGCGTCATTGCCCATGAAATCGCGCACCTCAAAAATCACGATGTCCGATTCATGACGCTCGCCGCCATCCTGCTCGGTTCCATCATCATGATGTCGGAGTTCATCGCCCGCGGAGCGTTCTGGAGCAGCCGGGGCCGGAGCCGTTCACGTTCGCGCGGCGGCGGTAGCGGCCAGGGACAAATCATCATCATTCTCATCGCCTTGCTGCTGGCGATTCTCGGACCCATCATCGCCCAGATCTTTTACTTTGCTTGTTCCCGCAAACGCGAATACCTCGCCGATGCCAGCGCGGCCCAATTCACCCGGTATCCCGAGGGACTGGCGTCCGCCCTCGAAAAAGTCTCGCGCTCCATCGCCAACGTCAGCTTCGCCAGTAAAGCCACCGCGCCCATGTTCATCGTCAATCCCCTGCGCCGCACGCTCGACACAACCAGCAGCATTTTCTCCACACACCCACCCACGAACGAACGTGTTCGCATCCTGCGAAGCATGACCGGCGCGTCATTGCGCGACTACGACGCCGCGTTTCGCCAAGTCACCGGCAAGAGCGCCATTGGCCCGGCCTCGCTGCGATTCGATCAAAACCAAACCATCCGCGAACCATCCCGCGAAGGCCCGATCAGCACCCGCCAAGACGTCCAGACCGTCAATTACCGGCGCAGCGGTTACCTGACCATTCCCTGCGACTGCGGCGTGGAACTCTCCGTGGCGGAAAACTACGAGCGCAATGACATTCGTTGCATCCGCTGCGGCAGCATCCACCCGGTGCCCCGTGCCGGTGCCGTCACCGCCACGGCCCCGACGGCACCGGTTGCCCCGGCGGGTCCGCTGACGTACAAGCGTACCGGCACAGGCTGGGAATCATTCCGCTGCGCTTGCGGCGCGACCATCCAACTCAGTCCCGCGTTCAGCGCCCCGATGGTGCGTTGCCACAAATGCCGCGCCGACATCAGCGTCACATGAACGTCATCCGTCCGCCCTCCAAACCGTTGCTGATCTACGATGGAGATTGCCGGTTCTGCCGCCGCCAAGTCAGCCGGTGCCGTCGGGTGGCCGCTGACGCCGTGGAATATCTGCCCGCCCAAACTGATGAACTGCGGGAAAGATTCCCCGAACTGCCTTTGGACACGCTGCTGTCGGCAGTCCATTTCATCACGCCTGCCGGCACGATTCACACGGGAGCAGACGCCATCTACCAACTCTTCGCCGTCGCGCCCCGATGGAAATGTCCCGTCTGGCTCTATCGCCACCTGCCCGGCTTCGCCGAAATTTCGGAAGCGGTCTATCGTTTCGTCGCCGGCCACCGTGTTCCCATCTCCGCCGTCACACGCGGCCTTGCCGGTCCGCATACCGACGTGCCTTCGTACGAGCTGACGCGCTCCCTATTTCTGCGCGGTCTCGGCATCATCCACCTCATCGCGTTTGTGTCGCTGGGAACACAGATCAACGGCCTGATCGGACCCGACGGAATCCTGCCGGCCACCGAATTGATGGCCAACGCGCGCAACTGGGCGGACGCCAACTCTTGGGCCGGTGCCATCGGGAATATGCCGACGCTTTGTTGGCTGATCGGAGCCGGCAAGGTGGCGCTCCATGCCCAATGGATCGCCGGTGCGCTTTTGTCCGTCCTGCTGATTCTCCACATCGCTCCCCTGCTCCACCTGGCCGGGTTGTGGGTGTTGTACCTGTCCTTGAGCGTCGTGGGACGCGAATTCCTCGGCTATCAATGGGACGCTCTGCTGCTGGAGACAACGTGGCTGGCGATGTTCGTGGCGCCGTGGCCGGGACGGAATACGCGGGTCACCACATTCGGACTTTGGACGATGCGGTGGCTGGTGTTTCGGCTCATGTTCAGCGCCGGGATGGTCAAGCTCGCCAGCGGCGACCCCGCCTGGCGTGATCTGACCGCGTTGAACTATCATTATTGGACGCAACCCTTGCCGACGTGGACCGCTTGGTACGCGCATCAGTTGCCGGATTGGTTCCAGCGATTCTCCTGTGGAACCATGTTCGTGATTGAACTGATCATCCCCTTTCTGATCTTCACTCCGCGACGGCTCCGCATGGCCGGTGCGGTAGCACTGATTTTTCTTCAAGTTCTCATCATCGCCACCGGCAACTATTGTTTCTTCAACTGGCTGACCATTCTCATCACGCTGTGGCTGTTGGACGATCACGCGTGGCATTGGCTGGCCAGACATAGGACACCCACGGAAGTCTTGCCGGCTCGCGCCCCAGTTGTG
>CAZEQV010000070.1:0-12519 GCA_964514435.1 uncultured Verrucomicrobiota bacterium | reverse complement strand
CCGCAAGCGATCGCGGTGACCGGCGACGACAAGTTGGTGGTGGGATACCGGCAGTATTTCGAAATCCGGCAGTTGGACGGCGCGTTGGTGTCGAAATCCGCGAATCTTGGCGATCGTGTGTACATCACCGCTGTCGCCATGGCGGACGATCATGTGTTTGTCGCTGATGCCGGCAACCGCGAGATTCTGCGATGCACGCCGGCCGGGGACGTGGCGTTGCGGTTCGGTAAAGTGGGGTCATCGGAAAACGTGCCCGGATTTGTGGTGCCGAGTCCCTATTTTGACATGTTGATTGCTCCCGACGGTCTGCTGCGCGTGGCCAACACGGGACGGCATCAAGTGGAAGCGTACACATTGGACGGCAAGTTTGAATTGGCGTGGGGGCGGGCTTCGATGGCCGTGGATGGCTTTTGCGGCTGCTGCAATCCCTCGTATTTCACCATGTTGCCCGATGGCCGCTACATCACCAGCGAGAAGGGATTGAACCGCATCAAACTCTACGACATGCACGGCACGTTCAAAGGCGTGGTGGCAGGGCCGGAAGCGTTGGTGCGCGACAAGGAACTGGCCAAACGGGCCTGCTCGGACTGTCAGGTCGGGTTTGCGTTCGACGTGGATTGCGATTCCAAGGGACGGGTGTTCGCGATTGATCCCACCACCCAACAAGTTCGAATCTTTTCACCAAAGGCCAACTCATGAACGCACCGCAGCAGCCCATGCCACGACGCGAGTTTTTCCGGGCGGTCGTGCGGGTGTTTTCCCTGGGCGGCCTCGGCATGCTGGCGGTCATTTGGGGAAAACGTCCGAAGCCGGCAAGCTTGCCCGGTCAGACGTGCGAGAACCGGGGCGTCTGCGGCAGTTGTGCGACGTTTGCGCGCTGCGAGCTTCCACAAGCGTTGTCCGCGCGCGCCGTGGGCAGGAGACCGTCATGAGCGAGACATCGGCCCACAAGAAGGTAGTGAATCGCCGCGAGTTTCTGGGTGGCTGGCTGCGCGGGTTGGGGTTGGTGGGCATCGGCGCGGCGGCTGGTTTGTTGAAGTCGCGCAGCACGGCGGATGACACGGTTTGGCAGATTGACCCGCTGAAATGTTCGTCCTGCGGGCTGTGCGCCACGGAATGCGTGCTGGAACAGTCCGCCGTGAAATGCGTTCACAGCTACGCGATGTGCGGGTATTGCCGTCTCTGCACCGGGTACTTCGAGCCTGATCCGGTGGCGTTGAACACGGGCGCGGAGAATCAACTGTGTCCGACCGGGGCGATCAAGCGCACGTTTGTGGAGGATCCCTATTACGAATACACGATTGACGAGCCGTTGTGCGTCGGCTGCGCCAAGTGCGTGAAAGGTTGCACGATGTTCGGCAACGGTTCGCTGTACCTGCAAGTGCGCCATGATCGCTGCGTGAACTGCAATGAATGTTCCATCGCGCGGGTCTGTCCGTCCGATGCGTTTCGACGCGTGCCGGCCTCGCATCCTTACCTGCTCAAAGGGCGAGAGAACAATCCTCATGCGTAAATGGCTGACACGGTTGTGGCTGGCGGCGTCCGCTCTCGGCACGGCGAACGGCGCACAACGCTTTCCGCCGCCGCAGTTCGAGTCCGGGCACACATTGCCGCCCACCACCGAGCCGTCGGCGCGCGCGCTGTGGATGGAGTATGGCGATGTGCTCGTGTTGCTGGTGGTGCTCAGTCTGGCCACGTGGCTCGTGCTCAAGCAACGGAGCCGGCGCGGTGTGGTCGTTCTCGGCCTGTTCTCAGTGTTCTATTTCGGCTTCTGGCGGGAAGGCTGTGTCTGCGCCATTGGCAGCATCCAGAACATGACGCAAGCGATCTTTGATTCGTCCTACGCCATTCCCTTGGTCGTCGTGGGATTCGGCCTGTTGCCGTTGATCTTTGCGTTGCTGTTCGGGCGCGTGTTTTGCGCGGCAGCGTGTCCGCACGGCGCGTTGCAGGATGTGATGTTGGTCAAGCCGGTGACGGTGCCGGCCTGGCTGGAGCAGGGGCTGCGTTTGTTCGCCTATTCGTACTTGGGATTGGCGGTGGCGTTCGCGACGACCGGCAGCGGATACATCATCTGTCAGTTCGACCCGTTCGTGCCGATCTTTCGGTTGTCCGGCGGCTTCGGGATGGTTTTGTTCGGGATCAGTTTGCTGATCCTGGGGATGTTTGTGGGACGCCCCTATTGCCGGTACCTTTGCCCGTATGGCGTGTTGCTGGCGTTGGCGTCGAGCGTGTCCAAGTGGCGCGTGCGCATCACGCCGGACACCTGCACACAATGCCGGCTCTGCGAGCGGTCCTGCCCCTACGGCGCGATTCAGAAATCCTCGCCGGGAACCGAAGCCATCGTGACACCGCTGGCCAAGCGCCGGTTGGCCTTGCTGATTCTCGCGTTGCCGGTTGTGGTGGGAGTGGGAGTGTTGGCCGGTAGCCTGGCCGGGAACGCACTGGCCCGGAAAAATCCGCGCATCCATCTGGCTGAGCGGATCCATCAGGAAGAACAGGGCTTGGTCGAAGGCGTGACCGATGCGTCGGCGGCTTTCCGCGCAACCGGTCGGCCTGTCGAGGAACTTTACGCGGAAGCCAGCGACATCAAGGAACGGTTTGTCCTGGCCTCGAAGTTGTCGGGCGCATGGATCGGACTGGTGGCCGGACTGAAATTGATCGGACTGGCCATGTATCGGCGTCGGCCTGACTACGAAGCCGACCGTCTGCTGTGCGTCGGCTGCGCGCGCTGTTACAGCTATTGTCCGCAGGAATTGCAGAGACGGGGCATTCCCGTCGCCCCGGTGGAACCCGCATGAAGCGCCTGTACCAGGCTTCTCTCGCCGTGGCCACGACGGCCGGTATCCTGGCCGTGTTGATGGCCGCTATGCTGTTGGTCGTGCAGTGGCAGGGAAAGGTTCCGCTGCACGTCAAGTCCACCGAACTGAAACAGCTCACGCAACAACTGAGGCGGACGCCCAAGGATGAAACCTTGAAGGAGAAGATTCGCAAACTGGATTTTGAGATGCGGGAGGCGACGTTCCGGCGATTGCATTTGTCCCGTTCTGGTGCGTGGATGTTGTTTGGCGCGGGCGTGGTGTTTTTGTGCGCGACGCATTATGCGCGCCAGTTTCACACGAGCTTGCCGGACCCGATTCGTTGGGGACATCGCAAACCGGATGAAGAACGTCAACAGACGCGAATCTCGCGTCACGCGGTGGCCGGCTGTTTTGTGGTGGCGTTGATTCTGGCTGCCGGCGTGGCGTTGCGACCGGTCAAGTTGCCGGTGGCGACACGATCCGCCCCATCGTCGGAAGAGCCGGTCACGTTTCCCTCGCCCGAACAATGGCTTGCCAACTGGCCCCAGTTTCGCGGACCGACCGGCGACGGTGTCGCCACGCTGCCTGTGCACGGCGTGATCAACGGCAAGGTGCTGTGGAAGACGCCCGTGCCGCTGCCGGGCATGAGTTCGCCGGTGGCGTGGGACGACGCCGTGTTTGTCACGGGGGCCAATGACAGCAGCCGGCAGGTGTACCGCTTCGACGCCGGCACGGGCGCGTTGGTGTGGACGGCTGACGTGGCGGCGCGCGGTGCGCCGTCGCCGAAACCAAAGGTGACAGCGGATACCGGCTACGCGGCGCCGACGCCGGTCACGGATGGCCAACGCGTGTACGTGATCTTTGCCAACATGGATGTGGCGGCGGTTGACTACTCCGGCAAATTGGTGTGGGCGCGGAATCTGGGACGGGTGGAAAACTCGTACGGCCACGCGACGTCGTTGCGGTTGTTCGAGGGCCGATTGTTGGTGCAAGTGGATCACAACGACGTGGACAGCGCGCAGTCGAAGCTTTACGCCCTCGATGTCCGCACGGGACGGGAGGTTTGGTCGGTGTCGCGGCCGGTTGAGGCGGCATGGACGACACCGTTGTTGATTGGGCTAGGTGACGAGTCCCAGTTGGTGACGGTGGCCGCTCCGTGGATGATCTCCTACCGGCCGCGTACCGGCGAAGAAATCTGGCGGGCGCAATGTGTCAGCGGCGAAACCGCACCATCGCCGATAGGGGCCGGTGGGTTTGTGCTGGCGATCAGTCCGCACGACAGCGTCGTGGCCATGAAAACGGATGGACGCGGCGATGTCACCAAGACGCATGAAGCGTGGAAATCCGAGGATGGGGTGCCGGACATTTGCAGTCCGGTGTGCGACGGGAACTGGTTGTATGTGCTGACGACGCAGGGCGAGCTGCGGTGTTTGGCGGCGGCGACCGGCAAGGAAATGTGGATGCACAACTACGAAAAAGATTTCTACGCCTCGCCCCTCGTGTCGAACGGTCGGCTGTTGCTGGTGAGCGCGGAAGGCGAACTGCACCTCTTGGAGTCCGGGCAAGTGCACAAAGAGGTTGGGACTCGGGCGTTGGGAGAGAAGGTGTCCGCGTCTCCGCTGCCGCACCGGGCCGGGTTGATCGTGCGGGGCGAAACGAATCTATTTTGCATCGAGGCGGGCAAGGCAGAATGAGCGGCCACGGACATTGTGACGCGTTTGTGGAACAGTTGGTGGCGCGCATCGGCAAGCATCCGGCCGCGGCGTTGCCCATTCTGCAAGGCATCCAAAAACATTACCGGTACCTGCCCGAGGATGCGATACGGCAGGCGAGCGCGCTGACCGGGATCAGTCTGGCGCAGTTTGAAGGGCTGGCCACGTTCTACCATCAGTTCCGACGGCGTCCGATGGGGCAGCATTGCGTGCGGGTGTGTCGCGGGACGGCCTGTCATGTGAAAGGTTCGCCCGAAGTGACGGAGTCGTTGCGGCGGGAGTTGAAGATCGCCGATGGCGAGGACACCGATCCGACCGGCTTGTACACGGTGGAAGAAGTGTTTTGTGTCGGCTGTTGTTCGCTCGCGCCGGTGGTACAAGTGGACGATGTGACGTACGCGCACCAGAACAACCAGACGGCGCCGAAGATATTGGATGACTTTCAGCGGTTGCGCGAGGCGAAGGCCAAAGCCAAACCGCGCGGATTACGGACACGGAACGGAGCGGTGGCCGGTGAGATAGGCGTGTGTCTGGATTCCTGCTGCGTGGCGCGCGGTTGCGGCGACGTGCATCACCGGCTGCAGGCGGTGGCCGCCGAGAATGCGTTGGCGGTGAACCTGCAGCGGGTGAGTTGCTCGTTGATGTGCGACCAGATGCCGATGCTGGAGATCAAGTTGCCGGACCAGCCATTGATGAAGTATGCGCGCGTCCAACCCGATGACGTGCGCGACATTGTGCTGCGGCACTTCAAGCCGGTGGGGTTGCTCAACCGGATCGGCTCGGCGGTTTCGACAACCTTGGAGAAGATGGCAGGAGGCGGTGTGTGGGAGCCGGCCATGCATTATCCCCGGCACCCTCGCGAGGCCCAAGTGTCGGCATTCTACGGGCCGCAGCGGCATATCGCCACGGAGCATTTCGGGTTGTTCGACCCTGTGGATTTGCAGGCGTACCGGGAAAAGGAAGGCTTCGAGGCGTTGCGGCGGGTGTTGACCGAGCTTGCGCCGGAACAGGTGATCGAGATGATCAAGCAAAGCGGTTTGCGCGGCCGGGGTGGGGCGGGGTTCCCCACCGGCGGCAAATGGGAGAAGGTGCGCCACGCGCCCGGTGCGGTGAAGTACGTCATCTGCAATGGCGACGAAGGCGATCCCGGTGCGTTCATGGACCGGATGTTGATGGAGTCGTTTCCGTTTCGCGTCATCGAGGGAATGATCATCGCGGCGAAAGCCGTGGGAGCCGCGGAAGGGTTCGTGTATGTGCGGGCGGAATATCCGTTCGCGGTGGAGCGGTTGCGGCAGGCGATACAGATTCTGGAGCAGGCCGGGTTGCTGGGGAAAAGCATTCTCGGCAGCGCGTTTGATTTCACGTTGAAGATATTCGAGGGGGCCGGTGCGTTTGTGTGCGGCGAGGAGACGGCGTTGATCGAATCCATGCAGGGGCAGCGCGGGATTCCACGGTTGAAGCCGCCGTTCCCGTCGGAGCGCGGACTGTGGGATTTGCCGACGTTGATTAACAATGTGGAAACGTTCGCGTTGGTGCCGTGGATCATTCGCAACGGCCCGGAGAAGTTTGCCGCGATGGGCACGACCAAGAGCAAAGGCACGAAAGTGTTCGCGCTGGCCGGCAAGGTGGTCCGGTCGGGTTTGATCGAGGTGCCGATGGGCGTGCCGATCTGGCAGGTGGTGGAAGAAATCGGCGGCGGCATTCCCAACGGGAAACGGTTCAAAGCCGTGTTGATCGGCGGGCCGTCGGGCGGTTGCCTGCCGGCTTCGCTGGCGCATACGCCGATTGATTACGAAGCGTTGGTCGGCGCGGGCGCCATCATGGGGTCGGGCGGGTTGATCGTGCTCGATGAAGACGACTGCATGGTGGATGTGGCCCGTTATTTCCTGGGCTTCATGCAAAATGAATCATGCGGCCAATGCACGTTCTGCCGAGTGGGCACGTTGCGGATGTTGGAGATCATGGACCGGCTCGTGAACGGCGAAGGCAAGAAATCGGATTTGGATGAGTTGCAGACGTTGGCGGGATTGACAACGCAGGGAAGCCTGTGCGGGTTGGGACGCACCGCGCCGAATCCCGTGCTGACCACGTTGCGGTATTTCCGTGACGAATACGAAGCGCACATACAAGGGCGCTGCCCGGCGGGTGCGTGCAAGAAGTTGGTCAAATACGTGGTGCAGGACACCTGCATCGGTTGCACGATCTGCGCGCAGAACTGTCCCGTGGACGCGATCCCGTCGGCGCCGTACCGGCGCCACGTGATCAATGACGAGAAATGCACACGTTGCGATACCTGCCGGGTGGTTTGTCCGGCCCATGCCATCGAGGTGATGTGAGATGCCCAAACTAAAAATCGACAATCGAGAAGTCACGGTAGCGGATGGCGCGACAATTTTGCAGGCGGCCCGGCAACTCAACATCGAGATCCCGACGCTTTGTCACTTCGAGGCGGCCGAGAAACCGCATCCGTCCTGTCTGGCGTGTGTGGTGCGGGTGAACGGACAGGGGCGGTTGGTGCCGTCGTGCGCGACGAGGGCGGAAGAGGGGATGGTGGTCGAAAGCGAAACGAGCGACGTGCGCTTGGCGCGGAAGTCGGCGATGGAATTGTTGTTCAGCGATCACGTGGGCGATTGCATACCGGTATGCCAGCGGGTGTGCCCCGCCGGATTGCAGATACCGGCGGTCATTCGACTGGTGGCGGCGGGACATTTGCGGGATGCGATGGCGCTGGCGCGGGAAACGATTGCGATGCCCGGCGTGACCGGATACGTCTGCCGCGCGCCCTGCGAGAGCGGTTGTCGGCGTGGCAAACATGACGGAGCGGTGATGATCCAGTCCATCGAGCGGCACGTGGCGGAATCGGATTTGGAGCAGGGCGAGCCGAATGTGCCGTTGCGGTTGCCGCCATCGGGCAAGCGCGTGGCGATTGTGGGCGCAGGCCCGGCAGGGCTGGCGACGGCGTTTTACCTGATGCGAACCGGCAACGTCTGCGTGGTGTTCGATGCGCACGAGGAAGCGGGCGGCACGCTGCGGCGGTGTGTGCCGGAGGAGGAATTGCCGAGGCGGATTCTGGATGCCGAAATTGCGGTGATGACGAAGATGGGGATGGAGTTTCGGAGCGGACAGCGCGTGGAATGGGAGAAGCTGCGTCAGGAGTTTGACGCGGTGGTGATCGCGTCCGGTCGGCTGAAGGACGGCGGAAAGCTGAAGATGAATGTGGCCAAAGGCGTGTTTGCGGTGGGGGCGGCGGTTCATGGTCCGATGCAGATTGCGCACGCATTGGCGAATGGCCGGGCGGTGGCGGATGTGGTGGATCACTACTTTGCCGGAAAACCGGCGCCGTTGACGGCACGGGCGTTCACTTCGACGATACCAAAGTTGAGCGATCAGGAGTTCGAGCGGTTTGTGCGTGGCTCGGTGGCGAGTTTGAGCCGGCAGGAGCTGGTGACGGAAGCGCAGCAGGCGGCCGGACGGTGTTGCCACTGCGATTGCCGGTCGGCAACGGAGTGCAAACTGCGGCATTATGCCGTGGAATACCAAGTGGATCCCAAGAAGCACAAAGGTCGGCGTCGGGAGTTTGAGATTCAGTTTCATCCGGCTGGAATCGTGTTTGAGCCCGGCAAGTGCATCTCCTGCGGGATTTGCGTGGAGATATGCCGGCAAGCTCAGGAGCCGTTGGGGTTGACGCACATTGGCCGGGGATTTGACGTGAAGATTGGGATGCCGATGGGCGAAGCGCTGGATCAAGGCTTGCGGACGGTGGCGAGAGATTGTGTGACGAATTGTCCGACCGGCGCGATGGCTGTTAGTGAGAATGCGTCGCCCTGCCACAAGCCGGTAGCTCTGTCCTGACCCGTCATCCGTGGGAGTGCTCCAGAGATGGATTGCGAAGCTGGAGGCTTGCGCGTAGCATGGCTTCGAGGACGTCAATCATGAGAGCAACAATTCTGGTGTTCATTCTTGTTTCGTGCGTCGGGTGGCATGCTGTCGCGGCCGGAGATGACGCTGATTTCCAGTCGGTGATGAGTGGGAAAGATTTTCCGATGAGCGTCCGGTATGGCGAGCTTACCGGCGCGTGGCGGCAGGTGCAGGTGATCGCAAGAGACAGAGGGTCGGCAGCCGGCGGCATGGGACTTCTCATGATGCTCATGGGAATGGAGTTGATGCGGTCGGTCACCAAGCCGGTATTTTTTACGAAGGGAGAAACGGCGCGTGTGGCCGGTGATGTCTTCCTTGTGGGGTATGCGCCTGCGCCGATGAGGTTCGATCCTGAAGTGATGCGAGGCAGGCAGAAGCCGCCGGAGCAAGAGCCCTTGCAGCCGGATTCGGAGTTGATTCTGTCGCTGGTGGGATTGCGGGAAGTGGCGGCCATTCTGGATGTGCGGACAGTGGAAGGTGCCAAGGGCAAGTCGGGCGATGCCAAGTGGGCGGCCGGCAGTCTGGGAGAATTGATTTCTGGCAAGCCGGCTCCGCTGAAACGGAAACTGAAGGACCTGGACGCCCAGTGGAAACGATTTCAAACAGACGGTGGTTCGGACACCAGTACAGCCTTTATGCGAGCCATGATGGCGGCTGAGATGGGTCGCAAGGTGAAATCAAAGGTCATGTCGGCCGACGTGATGTACACCAGGGGCGAGGTTCTCAAGGCCGAGGGCGAATCCTACCTGATCACTTACCGTGATGATCCCCTGTCCTTTGATCTCATCGAGCTGATGAAAGAGGACGCCGAGAATCTGCACGTCAAAGATTCACTGACACCGGATACGGAATTGAAACTCTGTCTATTGCGGGTGGGGGCGATTGGAACGATGGATGGGATTCAGCCGTTTGACATGATCCGGGAATTGAGCGGCGGCGACACCTCGGAGGAGTCCATTCAACAAGTGCGGGCCGAACTGGCCAAATCGCAGAAGTTGTCGCGGCTGCACAAAGTGGGCACCGGACTGTTGGCGTATGTTCAAGATGGAGACAAGACCTTGCCGCCGCTGGATGACGCGGACAAGACCCGGTCGGTCTTGACTCCCTACACCGGCGAGGATGTGTTTCGGGATGAGGTGGCAGGGGACTTTTTTCAGATGAACCGTTCGCTGGCCCGCAAGCGTCTCGCCGACATCGAGAATCCCGGCGGGGTTGTGGTGTTGTACGAATCAAAGCCGGCCCATGACGAACGTGGCGTGTTGTATCTGGATGGCAAAGTCGAAAGGGTGCCGGAATCGAAATGGCCGGCACTGAAAAAGGCGTCGAACATCCCGTGAGCCAAGCAGCTACTAAGCGCATGGGCATTCTGGGCGGCACGTTTAATCCCATCCACATCGGGCATCTGTTGATCGCCCAAGACGCATGGGAGCAGGCTGGACTGGATCGCGTGCTGTTCATCCCCTGTGCGACGCCGCCGCACAAGGATGACGGGGATCTTGTTTCGGCCCGCAACCGATTGGCCATGGTGCGATTGGCGATCCACGGTGATTCTCGGTTTGCCGTTGACGACCTGGAGATCAGGCGCGGCGGGGCGTCATATTCCGTGGACACGGTTGCCGAGCTGCGGCGCAGACATCCGCGCACCCGGTTTTATTTCATCATCGGCGCGGACAGCTTGCGGGAGTTGCATCGCTGGCACGAAGTGGGGCGGTTGGTGAGAATGTGCGGTTTCGTTGTGTTGCGTCGGCCCCGATACGCCATGCGACATTCATTGGCCAGTGTCATTGGCCGGGACGCGGCCCAGCGGACGGACATTCGGGTGGTGGACGGCCACGTCTGCGATGTTTCTTCGCGGGAGTTGCGCGCGAAGCTTGCGCGCGGGGAGTCGGTTCGCTATCTTCTGCCCGACTCGGTCATGGACTACATCCAGCGGCACAAACTGTATTCGTGAAAGCATCGGCCAAGACAACCACCTCGTTGCAGTTGGCAAAGCTCTGCCGCGAACTCGCTCTGGACAAGAAGGCTGAAGATGTCGTCCTTCTGGATCTGCGCGGAATCTCGCCGGTGGCGGATTTTTTTGTGATCTGCACCGGCAACTCCGAGCCGCATTTGAAGGCCATCGCCGACAACATCTCCCTGTCCATGCGCGAAAAGGGGCTGCGGCCACATGGCCGGGACGGATACGCGCCGAGTCGGTGGATCGTCATGGATTTTTCGGATGTGATGGTTCACATCTTTCATCCCGATTTGCGGGAGCATTACGACTTGGAACGGCTTTGGGGCGACGCCAAGCGCGTGAAGTGACCGGGTTCGTCAGTTCGACTTCTCGGAAGGCGGCTCGGTCTTTGCGGAAATCTCGCCCATTAACGTTTGAAAGCCGCGGGTTTCCTTCTCCAATTCGCCCATCATCGTGGCCAGTCCCTTGGACTTGTCCATCTCGAAGACAAGAACGGTTTGGCCCAGGCGAATCTTGTCGTTGGAACGGAGGGTGGCTTCTTTGATGCGATTGCCGTTGAGCCAGGTGCCGTTGGTGGAGTTGAGGTCCTGCAGGAGATAGCCGTGTTCCCGTGGAGCAATCGCCAAGTGCTCCCGCGAAGCGCGTTCATCTTTGATCTGGATATCCGCCGAATCGCCCCGTCCTACCACGACGACCTTGGTAGTGATCTCCCAACGATCCAAGACAGTGCCATCTGGTTTTTTCCTCACGAGAAATGCCATAACGCTCTCGGTGTCGGTCGGATGATGAGGGCGGCTCCAACAACCATCAAGCAAAAATCCCATCGCACCGGCGCGCGTGCCCGTGTAAAGTTCACGCTGCGGCAAGCGGGGTCATGGGAGATTTTCTCATTTGTTCCATTTGCGGGAAACTGACGGAGCCGTACGGCGACGTGACCGGTTCGCGTGTCGTCTGCCCTGAATGTGCTGCGCGCCCCGTAGGAGATGGCACGGTGGAATCTCCGGCCATGATGACGGACGACAGTTCCCCAGCATCGGCGTCGCGTTTTGGCAACTATGAGATCGTGGAGGAAATCTCACGGGGCGGCGTCGGCATCGTGTACAAGGCGCGGCAAACAGGATTGAACCGCCTCGTGGCCCTGAAAGTCCTGCAGGCCGCCCAAGCCGCCTCGCCGCAGCAGGTGCAACGGTTTCTTCAAGAAGCCAAGGCCGCCGCCCGGCTTCAGCACCCCAACATCGTGCCCATCCACGATTACGGCGTTTGGGAAGGTCAACATTTTTTCACGATGGATTTCATCAACGGCCAGTCGCTGGCGGACCGGCTGGCACTCGGTCCGTTGCCGGCTCGCGACGCGCTAGAGATAGCCCGCGAGGTGGCCGATGCCCTGCAGTACGCGCACGATCAAGGCGTGGTGCATCGCGACATCAAGCCCGGCAACATACTGATTGACGAGCAGGGACGCGTGAAAGTCACGGACTTCGGCCTGGCCAAGGAAATCACCGGCGAGGACATGCACTTGACGATGACCGGTCAGGTGATGGGCACGCCGCGGTACATGTCGCCGGAACAAGCAGCCGGCAAGTCGTCGCAAGCCGATGCGCGGTCGGATGTGTTTTCACTGGGGGTGACGTTGTACGAGATGTTGACGGGTGAATGTCCGTTCAGCGGCGAGAACATCGTGGAGATGATCCAGAAAATACTGACGCATGACCCGCCCCCTCCGCACAAGATCAGCCGTCGTGTTCATCGCGATGTCTCCACCATCTGCATGGCGGCCATGGAGAAACCGATTGAGCGTCGGTATCAAACCGCCGGCGCGTTCCGCCAGGACGTGGAACGGTTCCTTGCCGGCGAGCCGATTGAAGCCAAGCCGGCAGGCTGGGGCTACCGGCTGGGACGGCAGATGCGCAAGCACGGGAAAGCCGTGGCGGCGTACTTGTTTGTTCTGGCGGTGACGATTCAATCCATCGTGGTGTATTTGAACAGCCGTCCCAGCCACCTCCAGCTTCATGTCGAACCCACCACCGCCGACATTCGCATTGATGGTGTGCTTCAGGATTCCGAGCGCCCAGGTGCCGCGATGGTCTTGAAGCGGGGCCAACACGTCGTCCATGTGGAATCAGAACCCTTGTAC
>CAZEQV010000069.1:0-12658 GCA_964514435.1 uncultured Verrucomicrobiota bacterium | reverse complement strand
CGACGCCGATTGTGCCCGGTGACGATGTGACGGTGCAAGTGGGCGGACACACGTTCACGATTCCGGTCGGTTCGTTGCAGGCGACCGGCGACACGCCGTCCTCCAGCGTGTACACCTATTCGGCGGCGCTTGGATCTGTGGAAGGATTGGCGCGGTTTTCGATCAACAACGTCAAGCATACGATCCAAATCGTGACTGGGGTGCTGGAGGACATCGGTTTGCCGGCCGCAGGACCAGAAGGCGCGACCAAGGCGGATGTCACCATCCGCATGGAAGTGCCAACGGAAAACGGACTGCAGAGCTTCGAATCCGTGGTGGAATTGCTGCGCAAGAGCGGCACGACCACCAAGTGGAAGCGGTAGTCGCTCCCGCCCGGCACTTCATCGGGCAGGCGCGCGTTTCGGCAGGCCGACGATGCGTGTGCAGGTTTCTTCCAGGATGAGACGGTCGTCCAGTTGCGTGGAGACCAGACGGATGTTGGCTTCCTGCAGGATGTCCATGGCGCGGATCAGTTCGGCAGTCGTGAAATTCCGGGATGCTTTGGCGCAAAAAAACAGGCGCCAAGCCGGCGACTTGCCTTCCTTGCTCAACGGAATGTGAGCCGTCTGCTCCGGGGGAAGCTCAGCGAATCGTTTGACGTAATCGAATCCGTTTTCCGATGGGACAAGGACCTTGCGTTCCATGAGGTCCCGTGACAGCAGCATGAACCGGAAGTGGTTCACCATCATCGCCAGGATGCCCAACGCCTGTTCGCCCTCGTCAAACAGCGCCTTCAGCGTGGCCAGCGCGCCGCGCAGGTTGCGCGATCCAAGGTGCTCCGTGATTTGGAACGCGGCAGCCTGACGCGTGGCGGAGCAAATGGCGTGGACATCTTCCGCGGTGATCCGGGCGCGTTTGCCGACATAGATGAAGAGTTTCTCCAGTTCGTTGGCCATTTCGCGGAAGTTGGGCGACACGAGTTCCTGAAACAGCTCGCGTGCTTCGTAGTCCATCTGCTTGCTTTCGCGCTCCAAGCGCTCTTGGAGAAACTCCTCCAAGGCTTCCCGACCGCCCTTCTTGTCCAATTCCGGCAGGTCGAACAGATCCACTGAACCCAGTTTCTGGACGGTTTTGAAAAAGCTGCGCCGCTTGTCAATGCCGGAAGCGCTGATCAACAGCCGCACCCCATCGGGCAGACCGGCTTTGAGAGTTTCAGTCAAATCGTCAACAGCTTCTGTCACCATGGCTGTCGCGCCGGCCACGGACAACGCAGTTGCATTCTTCCACCAGACGAGTTTTTCATCGCAAAACAGCCCGCCGGCAAACAAGGCTTCACGGAGGCGCTGGATGCTCTTCAACGCTTCTTCTTCGTTGGCGGACGCGCCGTCAATCACTTCGAGGCCAAAATCGTTGTTTTTGGGGCGCAACTGTTCGGCGAGTTTGGCTGCGTGTTCCTTGATGGTGAACTCGTCGTTGCCTCCCACAAGATGAATGGATTTCGCTGCCGGCATGCTGCGAGTCTGCGTATCGGCTCCGGCAAAGTCAAGAAGCCCGGTGATCTCGGCGAAACTCAAAATGCGTCGCTTCGGTGTCGGCGGGTGTGATAGGTTTCGGGCGATGGATACAGCGTTTCCTGCCGGGTTGGACAAGAAATTCCGCGCCTACCGGTTCGCGTATTGGTCGGTGGCCGTGGCGGAAACGATCTGCTTGGCCGCCCTGTTGCTGGCGTTGTGGACTCCGGCAGCGTTGTTTCTTGTGGCCGGCTGGCTTGCTTGGAAATGCTACCGCCGCCCCTCGTTGCGAACAGTGGCCGGGCTTGTCGAAGCCCGGTATCCTGAGCTTGGGGAAACCCTTACTGCCGCTGTCGAATTGGTAATCTCACCGGACACATCTGCCGTAAAGGGGTCGCCGGAATTGATTCGCCAGCTTCTCAGTCAAGCTGACCGGCTGGCTGCGCCGTTGGATTTTTCGCGGTTGGTGCCGTTGCGCACGGTCGCCGTCCTCATTGCCGTGACGGTGGTGGTGAATCTTTCGTTGTCGCATCAACGAGAACAGGCGCGGCGGCGGATTTCGGGGGCCACGACCTCAACGGCGGCGGCCCCCGAAGATTTGATGGCCCGATTGCAGAAGATGGCTGGTCAACTGCGCGAATTGCCGCCGGGTGTGTTGCGCGCGTTACCGTCCCATGTGAGGTCGTTGGATGAAGCGGTGAACATGGCTGGCCGGGCGAACCTGACTGGGAACGCGGGCGACATTCGGGCGTTGCGGGAAGCGGTGGCGGAACTGCTGGCGGAGTTTGCCCGGCTGGCCGGCGATATACCGGACTTGGCTGAGTTGTCCCGGCAGGCGGATGTTTTGGCGAAAGAGTTTGCGACTTCGGTGGAAACATTGCGGGTGCGCGGGGAAGGGATGTCGCCGGTGACAACCGTCGAAGTGACCGGTTGGGGCGGCGAAAAAGCGACGCCGAGGGGAACGCTGCCGGTTCGCGCGCCGGAGGGACCGGCTTGGTCGGTGCCGGGCTTGCGTTCGGGCGTGGATGCCGGTTGGCGGAATTATCCGTCGGAATATGAACAGGCGATATGGAGCTACTTTGAGCGCATCGCGGGTCATTAGAATCTTGATGGTGATGTTGGTGCTGACGCAGGCACTGCCGGCTCGGGCGGACACGAATGCGGTGGATCGCGGGTTGCGGTGGCTCGTGTCGCAGCAACAGGAGAACGGGAGTTGGAGCACCAACTCGGCGATTCAGGCGCTGGCGATGCTGGCGTTTTTGTCGGCCGGTCATGTTCCTTCGGCGGAACCCTACGGCCCGGCGTTGGAGAAGGGCCTCCAATATGTGTTGTCGCAGCAGGGGGCGGATGGTTCGTTCATGGCTGGGCGGGGAATGATGTACGGGCACGGGATGACGACCTTGTTGTTGGCCGAGGTATCCGGCATGAGCAAGCAACAGGCGAAGGTGAAACCCGCGTTGGCCAAAGCGGTGGAGTTGATCCTCCGGTCGCAGGCGGTGCAGAAGGGCGCGATCCATGCCGGTGGGTGGCGATATTGGGCGGATTCAAGCGACAGCGATTTGTCGGTGACGATCTGGCAGATGGTGGCGTTGAAAGCGGCGAGCGATGTGGGGGTGCCGGTGCCGCACGCGTCCATGGAACGGGCGATTGGATACGTGCGGAGTTGCCAGCATGTGCAGGGCGGATTTGGCTATCAACCCGGTGGGATTCCGAATGAGGCGCGGACGGCGGGCGCGTTGGTGGCCTTGCGTGTGTGCGGCGCGCGCGAGGGCGGAGATGTGGAACGCGCGCGCGCCTGGCTGAAGGAGCGAGCGTTGGCTGCCGACACGCCGTGGTTCTATTACGCGGGATTGCACATGGCTCATGCGGGGATTGGGTTCAACGAGCCGGTGTTGTGGCGTGAGCAGAGATCGGATGGGAGCTGGCTGGCTCCCGAGAAAAGCACCGAACGGACAAAAGGCGGGCCGGTGTATTGCACCGCGCTGGCCGTGATGGCCCTCACCGCCAAGTTCAATTACCTGCCGGCTTACTTGGATTGAGGCTATCGGGCGGCGTTTTTTGTAACGAAGCTGTAACATGAACGCGCTTGGGGTGTAACATGGCTGGCGCATTTGTCTCGAAAGCGAATAGAGATCACGGCCCGAAGCCGATGATCTTTTTAATCAAACCAACGAAGGAGACAAATGAATAGAAGTTGGAGAATGGTAGCAGGCAGTTTGGCGGCAGGCGTGGTGCTCACGCTGGCCGGTCAGGCTCATGCGCAGGGATCAGACGCTGTTCTCGATCTGTTGGTGCGCAAGGGCATCATCACCGACAAGGAACTCAAGGAACTCAAGGCGCAGGCCGACGCCGATATGATGCGCGCGATGGAACGGCAGAACAAGTCCAAGGTTTCAAGCTGGATTGATTCGATGACGTGGTCCGGTGACCTGCGGCTGCGCGGTGAGTACTTTGACAACGAGGATTTGGGGACAGATTCCGTTGATCGCTGGCGGTTTCGTTACCGGCTGCGGTTAGGATTCGTTTCCAAGTTCAATGAATGGGCGACATTCGGATTCCGGTTGGCTGGCGGAAGCGCGGACGGTGATCCGGTCAGCACCAATGAGACGTTCGATGACACGTTTGCCAACGATACCATCAACATTGACCTGGCTTACATCACGCTGCAGCCGTCGTTTGCCAAATGGATGGCGGTCACGGGCGGCAAGATGAACAACCCGGTCTGGCAAACGGGCATTTCTTCCCCGGTGCAGTACGACAATGATGTCACGCCCGAAGGCGTGGCCGAACAACTGAGTTTCTCAGTTGGCGACAAGCAACAACACAAACTCTTTTTGAACATGGGACAGTTCATTCCCAACGAGTTTGCGTCTGATTCGAACGATCCGTTTCTGCTGGAGTTTCAAGGCGGGATGCAGATGTCGTTTGGCCAGGACGTGAAGAAGCCCGTGTTGCGAGCGACGGTCGCGGGTGGCTACACCTATACGCGGAACTTCGACTTGATGAAGCCCGGCACGGCCAACAAAGGCTCCGGGAATCTCGGCAACGCGGTCTCCGCAGGCGGATTCTTCCTGGATGATTTTGAAATCCTCAGCGCGCGCGCTGAATTGGCTTGGAAGGTCACGGACAAGAAGCTCCTCGGCATCACGCCTGTGGTGACGGTGAGCGGTGAATTCTTTGAGAACATTGCCGATGCCTATGAAGACTCGGCGTTGATCGCCGTGGATGCGGGAGAGACCACCGCGTACACCGGTCAGATCAAGTTTGGCGGGGCCAAGAAGAAGGGTGAATGGGAAGTGGCCTACCAGTATAAATATGTGGAAGCCGACGCTGTTTGGGATGCGGTCAGCGATTCCGACTGGGGTTCTTCGGGTGGAACGGATCGCAAAGGCCACGTGTTCAAGGGAGCCTACAACTTCTTTGAGTGGTGGCAGCTTGGGTTGACGGCGTTCATCACCGAGAAGATTAGCGACCGCACGGCGGCGCACAGCCAGAAAGGCATCACAGGCGAGGAGCTTCTGCGCGTGCAGATTGACTCGCAATTCAAGTTCTAACCGGTGGTTAGCGGCACGGAACGCCGCGACGGTCCTCCCAAGCTTCACACCGTCGCGGCGTCTCCCGCACCCGCAAAATCACGGGAGCGATACAAACCTGTAACCAGTTCGACACACAAGACCGGTCTAATACCAAAAAAGGAGATTCACACATTGAAAACTACATGGACAAAATCAGTCGCCGTCGCCGCCAGTTTGCTGGCGGTTGCCAGTGGATACGCCGCCGCCGTCAAGGTGGACGAGGCGATTCCCTCTTACACGCCTGTCAGTGGCGTGTCTGGCAACCTCAAGAGCATCGGCTCCGACACGATGAACAACCTCATGACGTTGTGGGCGGAAGGCTTCAACAAGTTCTATCCGAACGTCAAAGTGGAAGTGGAAGGCAAAGGCTCCGCCACCGCTCCGCCCGCACTGGTGGAAGGCACCGCCCACTTTGGCCCGATGAGCCGGCCGATGAAAGACGCGGAACTCGATGCATTCGAGAAGAAGTACGGCTACAAGCCCGCCGCCGTGCGCACGTCGTTTGACGCGTTGGCGGTGTACGTTCACAAGGACAACCCGATCAAGAGCCTGACGATGCAGCAGGTGGACGCGATCTTCTCCAAGACGCGCCGGGGCGGTTATCCGAAAGACATCAAGACGTGGGGCGACCTCGGTCTGACCGGCGAATGGGCGGATAAACCCATCAGCCTCTATGGTCGTAACAGCGCTTCGGGCACCTACGGGTACTTCAAGGAACACGCGTTGTTCAAAGGCGACTTCAAGGACGAAGTCAAAGAGCAACCGGGTTCGAGCGCCGTGGTGCAGGGCGTGGCTTCCGACAAGTTCGCCATCGGCTATTCCGGTATCGGTTACAAGACGGCTGACGTTCGCGCCGTGCCGTTGGCGGAGAAGGAAGGCGAAACTGCTTACGAAGCCGACATGGAGAATGTGTACAGCGGCGAATACCCGCTCGCTCGGTTCTTGTTGTTGTACGTGAACAAGAAGCCGGGTGAGAAACTCGATCCGTTGCGCGGCGAGTTCCTCCGCTTCGCCCTGTCCAAGGAAGGCCAGGAAGTGGTGATCAAGGACGGCTACCTGCCAATCCCCAACACCATCGCGCTGGAAGAAATCCGCAAGCTGGGGTTGAAGCAATAACCCAAGTCGCACACCCGCGACCTTCATCCTGCTTCCTCTCCCCCGGTCGCTTTCGGGGGAGAGGATTCGGATGAGGGAAAACGATTTTGATCCGAATGCCCACGCTCACCCAACCCACTCCGGCTGCCTCGTCACGCCCGAAGATGCGGCAAACCAGCCGTGCGGTGTTGGTGGTGGACAAGCTGACCACGGGCGTCATCACCGCCGGTGGGCTGATGGTCATCATCGCTGTCATCGGCATCATGGTCTATCTGGTCAGCGTGGTGATCCCGCTGTTTCGCGGCGGCACGATCAAGCCGGTCGGTTCGTACGCCCTGCTGACACCTGACCGGGTGGCGCAGCTGTTCACGATCCAGCTCGACGAACATCAGCAATTTGGATTTGCGCTCGACCGTGCCGGACGGTTGGCTGTTTTTGACGTCGCCACCGGCAAGATTCTGTCAGACGAGCGGATCGTGCCGGAAACCCCGGCCATTACGGCGTTCACCCGCACGTTGCGGGGCGGGCACATCGGACTGGGTTTTGCTGACGGCACCATCCGTCTGGGACGGATTCGGTTCACGGCAGGAGGCGCCGAAGCGATTCTCGATGAACCGTTACTGGTTGGGAACAAGGATGTGCCGGTCAAGTTGATGGATTACAAAGTCAGCGAACGTCGCGAAGTGGCGACGGTGTTCAAGGAGGACGGCCAGCTCTTTTGGGATGAGGTGACCCGGCGCGAGAACATGGTGACCGGCAAGGTCACCACCAAGCTTGCCAAGCACGAATTGCCTTACCGGGCGCCTGACGGCGTGGCGTCTCTGCCGGACTATCTTTTGCAGAACGCACAGGGCGACCAGGTTTATCTCGGTTGGCGCAATGGCGTCGTGAAGCGATACGATTTGCGGCGGATTGCCGAACCGGTCGTGGCGGAAACGACAGATTTCATACCCGCGCCCGGCGTGGAACTGACCAACATGAAATTCATGTTTGGCGACCAGTCCATCATCGTCGGTGATTCCACCGGCGGGGTGGCGGCTTGGTTTCGGGTGGTGCGCGAAGAGGCTGGCACAACTGATCAATACCGGCTTGTGCCGGCGCACACACTGGAACCACAGGGAGCCAGCATCACAGCCGTGGACATGTCCACCCGGGACAAGAGTTTCGTCACCGGCACGGTGGACGGGAAAATCTGGCTCCGTCACATGACCAGTCAGCAAGTGTTGGGAAAGGTGCAGTTGGGAGACGAGGAGATGGAAGGACAGGGGAATGGAAGGGAGGAAGGATGGAAGGATGGAAACAGGCGCCCTTCTTCCGTTTTGGCCGTTCATTTCACTCCGAAAGGCGATGCGATTTTCGCGCTCGACGACACCGGCAGGGCGTGGCGGTGGGCGGTGCGCAACCCGCACCCGGAAACGACATGGCAAACCATATTCGGCAAGGTCTGGTACGAGGGCTATGATCATCCTGACTACACTTGGCAATCGTCGTCCGGCAACGATGACTTTGAGCCAAAGTTCAGCTTGGTGCCGCTGGCGTTCGGCACGTTGAAGGCGACGATCTATTCCATGCTGTTTGCGGTGCCCATTGCGTTGTTGGCCGCCATTTATACGTCGCAGTTTCTGGACAAACGGTTGCGCGCGCCAATCAAGTCGGCGGTGGAAACCATGGCTTCGTTGCCGAGCGTGGTGTTGGGGTTTGTGGCGGCGTTGGTGTTGGCGCCGATTGTGGAGCAACGGATTATGTCGGTGATCGGGACATTTGTTTGCCTGCCGCTCGTGGTGTTGCTGTGTGGATACATCTGGCAGATGTTGCCCCGCACGGTGATGCTGCGGTTCGAGGGATGGCACAAGTTCGTCTTGTTGATTCTGGCGCTTTTTGCCGCGGTATTCCTCGGCACGATCGTGGGGCGACCGCTGGAGGATCTGTTGTTTGCCGGCGACTTCAAAGCATGGCTGAACGGCCGCGTCGGTTCGGCAGTTTCCGGTAACGCCGTGTTGGCGTGGCCGGTCGCGTTGGCGGTCGTGTGGTACGCACAGCACAAACTGTTGACGGAACGGTTCAACGAGTTGCTGAGCGGACGCAGCCGGATCCAGGTGGGGCTGATCGAGCTGGGCAAGTTTTTGATGATCCTTGCCGTGACAACCGGCGTGGCGGCTGCCGCCGGTATGATTCTGTCGCAGTTCGGTGTGGATCCGCGCGGAAGTTTGATGGGCACGTATGTGCAACGCAACACGTTGGTCGTCGGGTTCGTCATGGGTTTCGCGGTCATTCCGATCATCTACACGATTTCGGAAGACGCGCTGTCGAGCGTACCGGAGCAGTTGAAGTCCGCGTCGCTGGGATGCGGAGCGACGCCGTGGCAGACAGCGGTGCGCGTCATCCTGCCGGTGGCGATGTCCGGCATCTTCTCCGCCGTGATGGTGGGGTTGGGTCGCGCGGTGGGCGAAACGATGATCGTGGTGATGGCCGCCGGCAACACGCCGCTGATGGACTGGAACATTTTCAACGGATTGCGGGCGTTGTCGGCCAACATTGCCGTGGAGCTGCCGGAAGCGGTCAAGGACGGCACGTTGTATCGGATGTTGTTCCTGGCGGCGCTGACGCTGTTTGTGATGACGTTCATCCTCAACACGATTGCCGAGATCATCCGCCAGCGATTCCGCAAGAGGGCGTTTCAACTGTGAGCGAGCCGGTCCAACAAGCCAAACGCGGACGTCGGACGCAACTCACTGCCCGCGGCGAGCCGATGGTGTGGTTGACGGGCGGCGGTTTGGCGCTGGCGACGCTGATGATTTCCTGTTTGCTGCTGTTGGTGCTGCTCAACGGGACCATGACGTTCTGGCCGAAGAAACTGGTGCAGTACACGACGACGGAGGGGAAGAAGTTTCTCGGCGAGGTGACGCGCGCGGAGCGGTTTCGCGTGGGGCCGGATCTGATGCAGACATTGCCGGCTGGAGTCCAGAACCAGATTGCGGCGGATGACGGCATGGCGTTGCGGCGGTTGTTGAGGACCGGCAACTTTGATTTGTATGGCGATCATTTCAAATGGATCAGCGCCTATGAAGTGGCCGAAACGCATTATCCATCCAATGCCTGGATGTTGGAACGGCAGGAATGGGGCGTGTTCGTGGGGTTCATGAAAGAGATCCGCGTCGGGGGACAGCCGGTTGCGTCATCTCCCGAAGAAGTGCGGGCGAAGTTTGCGGAGTTGCACGGACAAGCGCGGGCGCGGTTTCACAAAATGGACCGCATTACCAAGGAAGACATTGGCGAAGTCAATCGCGCTTTGGAGGAGATGCGGTTGAACGCGCGGCGTGTGGAATTGAAGAGTGGACGTGATTCCGCCGAGTATGCGCGGACGTTGGCCGAGGCGGCGCGGCGCGAGGCGGAGTTGCAGCTTGAGTACAAGAGATTGGAAGAGACGGTGGTCAAGATCCGCGATGAGGATGCCCGGTACGTGGTGGAAATGGTGGAGGTCGGCGGGCGCAGCAAGCAGATGAAAATTTCCGAGATTGTGCGCGCCTATCCGGCGAATGCGTTGAGTTTTCGCCAGCAAGCGGGCGTGTACGCCAGCCGTTGGTGGGAATTTCTGACGAGCGCGCCGCGGGAAGCGAACACCGAGGGCGGCGTGTTGCCGGCGATTTTCGGCACGGTAATGATGACGTTGATCATGTCGCTGGCGGTGGCGCCGTTCGGCGTGATCGCGGCGTTGTACTTGCGCGAGTACGCGAAACAGGGTCCGTTGCTCAGCGCGGTGCGCATCGCGGTGAACAACTTGGCCGGCGTTCCAAGCATCGTGTTCGGCGTGTTCGGGCTGGGATTTTTCTGTTACGTCGTCGGCGGACAGATTGACCAGATGTTCTTTCCGGAGAAGTTGCCGACGCCAACCTACGGCACCGGCGGGATCATCTGGGCGTCGCTGACGCTGTCGCTGTTGACGGTGCCGGTGGTGATCGTGGCGACCGAGGAGGCGCTGGCGGCCGTGCCGAGTTCGATGCGCGAGGGCAGCTATGCGTGCGGTGCGAGCAAATGGCAGACGATTCGACGGATCGTGTTGCCACGGGCGATGCCGGGTGTGATGACGGGTTTGATTCTGGCGATGGCGCGAGGGGCCGGTGAGGTGGCGCCATTGATGATTACCGGTGTGGTGAAACTTGCGCCCGAGTTGCCGGTGGACGGACACGCGCCCTTCCTGCATCTGTCACGTAGCTTCATGCACCTTGGTTTCCATATCTACGATGTCGGTTTCCAATCGCCCAACAGTGAAGCGGCCAAACCGATGGTGTTCACGACCACGTTGTTGTTGATCCTGCTGATCGCGCTGTTGAACCTGACCGCGATCTACATCCGCAACCGCCTGAAGAAGCGCTACGTCGGGGCGCAATTTTAAGATGGCAGGACGCGATTTTGACTCAAGGACCGCGTTGGGAAGTCCGACCCAAACGGGCAGACCTTTGCTGGGACGTAACGCGGTTGTCACATGGTTGTCACATTGGCGCATTAGGATTTTGGAACTGACTGTCCCGCGAATTTGGGTAAGTGGCAGCGCGGGCTGGGGGACAACATGACAGAACTGATGGAACGTAAAATGAATATCAACGCATCCACTCACGCCGTGCGACCGTTGGACACGCGGACAACGACCGACGAGTTGCCGGCCACGCCGCCGTTGGCCGATGAAGAGATCGTTCTGGAAGTGCGCGATTTCAATCTTTGGTACGGCGCCGCGCAGGCGTTGTACGACATCAACATCAAATTTCCCAAGGGCAAAGTCACCGCGTTGATCGGTCCCAGCGGTTGCGGCAAGTCCACGTTGATCCGCTGCATCAACCGACTGAACGACTTGGTGGACATCGTGCGGATCAGCGGCGATATGTTGCTGAACGGCCATTCCATCTACGGACGGGATGTGGACGTGATAGACCTTCGCAAGCGCACCGGGATGGTGTTCCAGAAGACGAATCCGTTTCCGATGAGCATCTACGAGAATGTGATCTACCCGTTGCGCATTGACGGCGAGAACCGCAAGAGCGTCCTGGATGAAGTGGTGGAGCGCAGCCTGCAACGGGCGGCGTTGTGGGAGGAAGTGAAAGACCGGTTGCATGAATCAGCCCTGCAAATGTCCGGGGGCCAGCAGCAACGGTTGTGCATCGCGCGGGCGATTGCCGTGGAGCCGGAAGTGTTGTTGATGGACGAGCCGTGCAGCGCGCTGGATCCGATTGCGACCGGCAAGGTGGAGGAGTTGATCTACCAGTTGCGCGGACACTACAGCGTGATTATTGTGACGCACAACATGCAGCAGGCGGCGCGGGTCAGCGACTACACGGCGTTTTTCTATCTCGGCAAACTGATTGAGTACGACAAGACCGAAAAGATTTTTACCAACCCATCGAAAAAGCAAACAGAAGACTACGTCACCGGAAGGTTCGGTTGATCATGGAGCGACATTTTGACCAAGAGCTTGAAGATTTGAAGCAGGAGTTGTTGCGCATGGCCGGGTTGGCCGAACAAAGCGTGGCGCGAGCGTTGCACGCGCTGGTGCAGCGGGACAACGGATTGGCGGCCACGGTGGACGACGAAGACGATCACCTCGACCGGCTGGAGATGTTGATTGATGACCGGTGCCTGAAGATGCTGGCCTTGCGGCAGCCGACGGCCAAGGATTTGCGGTTCATCACCATGGCGATGAAGATCAGCGGCGAACTGGAACGGATCGGCGATCAAGCGGTGAACATCGCGCACCGGGCCGAGGAGTTGAACAGCGAGCCGCTGCTGAAGCCGTTGATTGACATTCCCCGGATGGGCGACATCGCCCGCGGCATGATCCGTGACGCGCTCGATGCGTTTGTCTATGAGAATCCCGAGAAAGCGCGGGAAGTGGTGCAACGGGACGAACTGGTGGACGAACTGAACCAGCAACTTCACCGGGAACTCACGAGTTTCATGATCGAGGATCCGCACACCATCACTCGGTGCCTGAATTTGATGAGCGTCGCTCACAATCTGGAACGCATCGGCGATCACGCCACGAACATTGCCGAGGACATCGTGTATCTCTACGAAGCGCGGGACATCCGTCACCAGCAGCCGTCCATCGTGTAAGCACACGGTCAGTTTCGGCAGGCTTTGCGGCGGCGTATGCGCCATTCACCGGGGGTGACGCCGAAGTGTTTGCGGAAATGTTGGGTGAACTGTCCGACGTGTTGGAACCCACTTTCCATCGCCACATCTATGATCTTGGAGTCTGTTTCCTGCAGCAACACGCTGGCTTTCTGGAGACGCAGCTCGATCTTGCGCGGAACGAGCGAGTGGCCGAAATGTTCCCGGAACAAGCGGCTGAAGTGTCGCTCGCTGCAGCCACATTGCCGGGCCAGTTCCTCGGCGGATTGGCGTTCCAGTTCGGAAGCCGGTATGCGTCCGATGAGTTCCCGGAACCGTTCACGGGCGGTGATGCAGTTCTGTGTCGGCGGAGAAGCCACAAGCGGAATCGAGTTG
>CAZEQV010000068.1:0-12737 GCA_964514435.1 uncultured Verrucomicrobiota bacterium | reverse complement strand
ATTCTTGCGGGGGTACCGGTCCGCTAGGTGACCGGCCGGCAACGCCAGCAGGATGATCGGCAAAGCCTGCGCCAATCCCACCCAACCCAAGGCCATGGCCGAGCCGGTGCGCTCATACAACTCCCAGCCGATGGCCACGCCCCGCATGTTCTGGCCGATGCCGGCCACGATGCCGCCCAGCGCAAACAACCGGTACGCCCGGTATCGCAGCGCGGCGTAAGGATCGTGAACCGGTGGGGTCGGAGTGCCCGCGGGCGCCACGGAGATCAGTTCACGGGGATCGGGCACAGGTTGATTCATGCGGCGCAATTGTGGGAGATGCCGGCCGAGAAAGCAATATGCTGTCGGGGACGGCAGGTGCGATGATTGACGGGTTTGGGGGGCTTATGTTAGCTTTCACGCCGTTACGAGGTTCCGCGCCCGGCGCGGAAATGACCATGCGCAACCCTTTGAATGAGAATGTGCTGGTTTTGAACCGGCTGTGGCAGGCGGTCAATGTTTGCACCGTCGAGCGCGCCTTTTCGTTGTTGTACATGGGACATGCGGAAGTGGTGGTGGAGAACTCCGGCGCGTTTCGCACGTTTGACTTCAACGAGTGGCGCGATCACACCCAGCATCACACTGGCGAGGATGTCGTGCACACGGTGTCGTTCAAGGTGCGTGTGCCGCGAGTGATCCTTCTCATTTTGTTCGACCGGCTGCCTCACAAGGAAGTGAAGTTCACCCGTCACAACATTTTTGAGCGCGACCACAACACCTGCCAGTATTGCGGGCGCAAGTTCGACCGTCGCGAATTGAACTTGGATCATGTGGTGCCGCGCGACCGGGGAGGAGCCACGACCTGGGAAAACGTGGTGTGCGCCTGCATCCCGTGCAACACCCGCAAAGCGAACCGCACCCCACCGGAAGCCGGCATGAATCTGATGAAGAAACCGAAGCGTCCGAAGTGGCGTCCCTTCGTGAACGTGACCATCAGCTCCATCGCCCACGATGACTGGAAGCATTTCCTCGACCTAGCCTACTGGAACGTCCAGATGGGCGAGGAACTGAACTAGCGCGCGCGAGGTGGGACGCGCTCCGTCGCATTTATTGCGGCCAGTGGCGACAAAAGGGCGCGGGTTTTGTGGCGTTATTCTTCCCGATGTGACGTGAAGTATTCGGCGAGGCGGCCGAAATGTTCCAGCACCAATGTTTCGCCTTCGGGGGCGATTTCTTCGACTTCGTGCTGCCAAGTGGTGTGGTAGGGGATGAAGACCGTTTTCAGGCCGGCAGCCTTGGCGGGATTGATGTCGGAACGCGGTGAGTTGCCGACCATCCAAGTATGAGAGACTTCCAGCCGATGACGGGCAGCAACCTCACGATAGGTATCCACGGTCTTTTCAAAGACAACCTCAACGTCGTGGAAGTAGTCGGCCAGACCGGAGCGTTGGAGTTTGTTGGCCTGTTCTTCGCGGTGACCCTTGGTCACAAGGATCAAGCGGTTGGAGGAGTGCAAGGCCGGTAAAGTTTCTCTTACGCCCGGCATGAATTCGATGGGATGATGAAAGATCCATTGTTCCTGTTGCTGAATCCACGGTTTCATGTCCGGCACGTCCAGGGCGCGGGCCACTTCGTGCAGCGACTGGCAAAACGCCCGGCTGCCGTAGCCGGTGGTCTTGACGTTGCGCTGTTCGGTTTCCCAGAGAAGTTGTTGGCCGCGGGAGAGGGCGATGCCGTGGTTGACGAGACGGGCGAGGAACATCGAAGCGACCTGCTCGAAATAAATGTTGTTCTCCCAGAGCGTGTCGTCGGCGTCTATCAGCAGCGTGCGTGCGGTTGACATATGCGGGGCGAGTTTCTAATCTTCCGCGCATGAGCTTGCAAGCCACTCTCGACGTGATGGAAGAGAAAATGATGAAGACGCTGGAGTTCGTGCACAACGAATTCGCCACCGTGCGCACCGGCAAAGCGTCCACGTCGCTCGTGGAAAACATCCAAGTCGAAGCCTATGGGGCGCACATGCGGTTGCGCGAACTGGCCGGCATCGCCACGCCCGAGCCGCGGTTGATCGTGATTCAACCGTGGGATCCAACGGTTGTTCATTCGATTGTTTCGGCCATCCAGAAGTCGGAATTGGGCATCAACCCGTTGGTGGACGGCAAAATCATTCGCATTCCGATTCCCGAACTGGATCAGGAACGCCGCCGTGAATTGGACAAAGTGATCAAGAAAATGGCGGAAGAGGGACGGATTGCCATCCGCAATGAACGCCGTCACGCCATTGAACAACTCAAGAAGCTGCAGAAAGACGGCCAGATCACCGAGGATGACCTCAAGCATGGCGAGAAAGAGGTCCAAGCCAAGACCGACGAATACATCAAAGAGATAGACACGGTGCTCGGACATAAAGAGAAGGAAATCTTGGCGGTCTGAGTTTGTTTGAGCTTCCCAAATTCGCCGTTGCCATTGTGGAATGACCGGCTATAGTCAGCGGCGCGTTTTTTCCTGCGACCCCATCGTCTAGCCCGGCCCAGGACATCGCCCTTTCACGGCGGTAACGCGGGTTCGAATCCCGCTGGGGTCGCCAATGTCTTTTTCCCAATGAAAACGCTGTTTTTCAGTTTCTCGCGTTTTGAGTTTTAACGTCTATCACTCATCTGGAAACCCTCCTCAGCGTAACCAATGCGCAAATCAGATGAACGATTCCCATGAAGATATCGGCACGGTACTCGTGACACACGACGACCCGCCTAACCATTGCAGCCACGAATTGGTTCGCTCGATGATCCGCCGCCGGCGGCCCCGACTTTCTTCGCCACGACCAACGTTCCATCAAGAACATTCCTGCCAAGCCAGTCGGTGTCGGCCATCCAACTGGTGCAGAAACGCGCGCCACAAATGCAGAAACACCCCCGCTTCGACCCACGCGGTGAGCCGATCATGAACGGTACAGGGCGTCCCATAACAATCGGGCAGCGCCGCCCACTGTGCATCGGTCCACGCGATCCAGAGGATGCCCTCCAAGCAGCGGCGACTGCTGGCGCGGTGACGGGGTCTCCTTTGGGTCGTGGCGGCGGGGGCGGCACCTGCTTGCAGATCGCTTCCCACTGGAGATCAGCCAATCGCTTCCACGCCAGAAAGACCGCCTCGCTTTGGCGCGTAACTTACTCCACTTCCGCCTCACAGGAGGGCTTTCGGATGGGTTCCATGGGGGTTGTTCCGTCTTGGCGCCGCCGCCGGACAAAAACTATGAGGGCCCCAAGCGTCAAGAGTAAGGAGGATGGCTCGGGAATCACGCTCAGCACCAACTCCGGTGTGGGGGTGGGCGTAAACCCAGTCATGTCCCAGGGCACTACGCCACTGATCACCGGGGCCGTGAAGCCATACACATACTCATCAGGGTCTTCGTCGGGTGCGCCGGCGGTGTCCAAGCTGTCGAGAATGCCCGCCAACACAACCCGACCACCCGCGAACAAGTTCAGATAGGTCAAGCCAGTTGACGTGAACACGATCGAGCCAGTCGTGCCGGCAGAGGAGGCGGAAAGAGTCAACGTGCCAAAAGCGGCGATCGTGGACTTGGTGTCCCCCAAGACTCCGTACAGCATCATTGCCTTATCCAACCCGCCGCCCGGCGACGTATCGGTCAGGTCCCAGACCATGGTCAGGTCATCGGCTAGTCCGGTCATGGCCGGGGACCCCGGGACCATCGTGCCGTAGATGCCGTAGGTTTCCGTTGCTCCACCGGAGTAGCCGCTTGCGGGCATATACAGGTTGAGGGTGGCAGCGGTGATGGTGCCGCTCGCAATGCCTGTCAGGTCGAAGGTGAAATAGCTTTTGCGTGGCACATCAGGAGCGCTGCCAAGGAACGGCGTCTCATCAATCGCGCCGGTGGAGTAGTTGAACGTGGCCGTCGTCGCCCCCAAGACACCGCCATCGTATTTGGCGTGTCGCCCTGCGGCGTTGTAGAAACCGGTGTCCACCGCCGTTAATGTTTGCGCGTCAACCCTCGCAGCCATGGCCCCTAATACCAGCAAGGACCCGATCAGTTGCTTACGGACTTGAATCATGGCGACCTCCGGTTAAGTGTTTTTTGCCAGCTCGTTGCCATCTTAAGCCGCTGCCACCGAGAACACAAGTTACAGTTTGACGACAACTCTCGCAGAAGCAACCAGCTGGGTGCATGTCTGGGTTAGGGTTGGAACTGATTCGGAAACCTCTTCCGATTGTCACCGAAGCGAAGCGAAGTGTCTCTGCCGTTCAGAAATTCCCCGAAAACAGCAGAGATTCTTCGCTTCGCTCAGAATGACACTGTAGAGAAATGAAGTTTTCGGATGGGTTCTAATCATAATAGTTACAGCCATGTTTGCGGATGGGATCACGGTCTGACTCTCAAGCCGGTGGCGGTGGCGAGTGTGCGCTGGCGGTCATCGAAAGTGAGGGAGTCGCGGACGCCAAAGTGCAAAGCTGTGGCGATGTACATCAGGTCAAATGCCCGGTGGCCAAGTCACTTTGGAGATCGTCGAGGGTTTTGTTGGCAATGGTTTCCGGGTAGCCTTTGCGCAAGTCGTGCCGGTGAAGATAAGTTTGCAAGCGGACGGACTGGCGAAACTAGAAGAGCCGAAGGGCGGTGACATGGAGCGGCTCGGTCATCCGCTGGCCAGCCCCGCCTCCAACTTGGGGAAGCTGAGCCGCAAGTCACCAATGGTGGCGGTTTTCACAGTGCAACAGAATATGTTTCACAACGTCGGGGGGCAAGCATGTTGGCCCTCGTCGTTATTGGTGGGGTTTTGTGGTTTCTGGCAGTTCCTGCATCGCGTCCACGTTGCGCCAGTGGGCGGACGTTGTTGGAGGGGCTTGATTTTTTGAGTGCAGCCGGTATCCTGCGAGGCTGTCAGCCAGTTGGATGCCCCCATCGTCTAGCGGCTAGGACATCAGATTCTCAATCTGGGAACAGGGGTTCGATTCCCCTTGGGGGTACCAATATCTCGGGTCCAAGACGCTTATGCTTACGTCAACGTTTCCACTCACATCCTGCGATCGGGAGTTGGATCTCTCGCCGTCATCCTTTGGCGAATTGCGACGGTCGGAACTTTCTGGCGACTTTCAATCCGGATTGGCCGAGGACGGCTATCTGTTCTTGCCGGGTTTGCTCAACCGCGAGGATGTCTTGGCGGCGCGCAAGACCGTAACCGACCGGCTGGCTGTGGCCGGTATGCTTGATCCCCGGTATCCTTCCATGGACGCTGTGGCGGCAAAGAATTGCACGGTCAAGTTCATGCCCAAACTAGCCGAGAACAATACCGAGTTGCATCGCGTTCTCTACGAGGGGCCGATGATGGCGTTCTTCGAGAAGCTCATTGGCGGAAAGGTGCGGCATTTTGATTTCACCTGGTTCCGCGCCGTGTCGCCGGGCCGGGGTACCAACCCGCATTGTGATCTCGTGTATATGAACCGGGGCACGCACCGGCTTTACACGGCATGGACGCCCATTGGCGACATCTCGTTGGAGCAGGGAGGATTGATCATCTTGGAGAACTCCCACCGCCAATCCCACCGGATCCGCCGTTATCTCGAACGGGACGTTGACACGTATTGTGTGAACTCCCGCGACGCCGAGGATTACGCAAACGGGAAGAAGAGATGGTCGTTTGACGGTGCGCTCTCGAAGGACCCGGTCAGTTTGCGCGAGAAACTGGGCGGACGTTGGTTGACTGCTGAGTTTCGGGCCGGTGACGTGTTGGTGTTTGGGATGCCCACTGTTCATGCCAGTCTCGACAATCATTCGGATCGGATCCGGCTGTCATCCGATTCGCGGTATCAATCGGCTGATGAACCGGCCGATGAGCGTTGGGTGGGGGAGAAACCGATCGGGCACAGTCTGGCCGGCCAGCGCGGCCGGGTTTGCTGAGAGCCTGTTTGAAAATCTGATTCTCTTGCGAGCGGGACGACGCGTCATCAGTTCGATGGCGGCCGGGCGCTTACGGCAATTTCCCGGGGTGTTGCAGCCGGAGGGTTTCGACGATGCGGCGGGTGGCTTGGCTGCGGTTGAGGGTGTAGAAATGCAGGCCATCCACACCGGCTTCGAGTAGTTCGCTGCACTGCCGGACTGACCATTCGATGCCGTATTGGAGAACCGCTTCGGGGTTGTCGGCAATGGGTTCGAGGTCGGAGAGCATCCGGGCCGGTATGGTTGCGCCGCACATGGCGGTGAATTTTTTGGTTTGTGCGACGTTGGTGACGGGCATGATGCCGGCCATGATCGGCACGTGGATGCCTAGTTGCCGGCACCGGTCCACGAATCGAAAGAAGGCGCGGTTGTCGAAATAGAGTTGGGTAATGATGAAATCGGCGCCCGCCTCGACTTTGGCTTTGAGGTGGTGGAGGTCGGCTTCGAAGGTGGGGGCTTCGGGGTGTTTTTCTGGGTAGCCGGCGCAGCCGATGGCGATGAGTTTGCCGAAGCGTTGACGCAGGTGACGGATGAGGTCCACGGCGTATTTGAAGTCGGGGAACCAGCCTTCGGGTGGTTGTGGTTGGTTCAGGGGCCGGTCGCCCCGGAGGGCGAGGACGTTTTCGATGCCGCGTTGGGCGAAGTCGGACAGCACGCGGTCAATTTCTTCGCGGTGTTGGCCGACGCAGGTGAAATGGGCCATGGCTTCGAGATCGAATTGTTCTTTGATTTTGAGGGTTACCTCGAGCGTTTTGGCGCGGGTGCTGCCACCGGCGCCGTAGGTGCAGGAGGTGAAGGAGGGAGAAAGTTCCCGTAAGTGTGCGAGCGTGTCGAGAAGCGTGGCTTCGGCCTCGGATGTTTTGGGCGGGAAAAACTCGAAGGAAATAGTAGGGCGTCTGCGCTTGAGGATTTCGGTGATCTTCATTTGTGAGCGAGATGGTTGCGGTAGTCAGCGGTGAGGCGGTCGAGGTGCCGGTCGCGTTGGTCGAAGAGGCGTTTGAGTTTGCGCGGTTTGGCGTTGTCGAGCACATAGGCGGTGATCAACGGCAGGGCGATCGTGGAGTCGGTATAGCAGACCACGGCGTCCGGCAAGGTGTCGGGGTTGAGTTTGCCCCAACTGACGGCTTCGGCGGGGGTGGCGCCGCTGAGGCCCCCAGTGTCGGGCCGGGCATCGGTGATTTGTAGGAAGTAGTCGTGACCGTTTTCCGTGAGGCCAAGGATTTCTTGGATTTGAGGTTCGGTCTGGAGGATGAAATTTTTCGGTGAGCCGCCGCCGAGGATGAGAACGCTGGAGGCCCGGCCAGTGCGTTTGGCGTCATAGACAATGGCGGCGGTTTGGTTCACGTCGCGATTGGGATCGAGGACGAGTTGGTAGCCGGTGAGGTTCATGGCGGCGATGTTCATGCCGATGGAGCTGTCGCCGGGGCTGCTGGTGAAGCAGGGGACGCCGGATTGGTAGGCGACAGAGATGAGAGAAGCGTCTTTGAGGCCGAGTTTTTTTTCGCGGGCCTGGACGTACCGGCCGAGGTGATGGTGGAATTCGTCGGAGCCCATGGGACGCTGGAACTCGGGCGCGGCAATGCATCGGCGGATGAACGAATCGGTATCCAAGAGAACGTCGTAGTCGAACAGGACATCGTAGATGCGAATGATTTGGCGGCGGCGAAGTTCCACATCATCGAGGAACGGAGAACCCCGGTAGAGTTTCATGTCCAGTCCGTAATGGATGTCATGGTAGAGGTTGGCGCCGGTGGAAACGATCCAGTCAATGAATCCGGCTTTGATGAGGGGGATCAGACAGGAGCGACCGAGGCCGGCAGGGGTGAGAGCACCGGTGAGGCTGAGTCCGACGAGGCCGTTCTTGGGTAACATCTTGCGGGTGAGCAACTCGCATCCTTCCCGGAGTCGGGCGGCGTTATAAGCTTGGAAGGTGTTGGAAATGAGTCCGGACGCGGAGGTACCACGTTTGACGGGGCCGGGTGCGAGTCGGGCGAATCGCTTAAGGTGAGGGGTGGTTTTCATGCGCGGGGTGTTTTTTGTTCGTGCAAAAGGGAAATTGAAGCCATAGGATTAACAGTCACGATGGTTTTTAGCAACCCCTTTAGACTACGGAGGAATTGATCCAATGGAGCCGCGAGAGATACGAATCGGACACAGCCCTGATCCTGATGACGCGTTCATGTTCTATGCCTTGACGCAGGGAAAGATTGATACCCGCGGGATGACGTTCACTCACGTAATCAAAGACATCGAGAGTTTGAATCACATGGCGGTGGAGGGCGAGCTGGAGGTCACGGCGTTGAGCGCGCATGCGTACGGGTATGTGATGGATACGTATGCATTGCTCAGGAGCGGCGGGAGTTTTGGTGACAAGACAGGGCCGATCGTGGTGGCGCGAAAACCGATGGATATCGGGGAATTGGCGGACGATCGGATCGCGGTACCCGGTACGATGACATCGGCTTATTTGCTGTTGAAGCTGTTGTTGATCAATTTCAAGTTTGAAGTGGTGCCGTTCGACAAAATCATGGAAACAGTGAAACGCGGGGATGTAGATGCCGGGCTGTTGATCCACGAAGGCCAGCTCACCTATCAGAAGGAAGGATTGTACAAAATCGTTGATTTGGGCGAGTGGTGGCATTCTGACATTGGATTGCCGGTTCCGCTCGGAGTCAACGCGGTCCGCAAGGATTTGGGTCACGAGATGATGAAGAAGATTTCGGACCTGTTGAGCGCGAGCATCCAGTATGCGCTGGATCACCGTGATGAGGCGGTGGCGTATGCCATGAAGTACAGTCGGGGCTTGGACAAGGCGCAGACGGACCGGTTCTGCGGGATGTACGTGAACAAGTGGACGGTGGACATGGGGCAAGAGGGGCGGGCGGCGATTGAGCGATTGATGACACGCAGCTATCATGCGGCGTTGTTGCCGCGTCCGGTGCATTTGGAGTTTGTTGAGTAATGGTTCACGTGTCGAACCGGCCGGTCAAGACGGCGTTATTGGTTTGGGCGACGGTTGTTACCGTGCCGGCATGGGCGCAGTATGAGCCTTTTCGTTTGCCGGATTCATCGCGGCGATGGTCCATGACGGTCTCGGCCAATGGGGGATACGACGACAACGCGTTCACCACAGAGAGCGACAAGGATGGCGGCTTCACGGTTGGCGGCGGGGTTGGCTTGTTGGTGAATCTGCCGATGAAACAAACGTTCGTCGGCATGCGATACAACTATGGAGCCAATTATGGAGACGTTAAGCAGGATGTGGATCAATCCCACACAGCCGATTTGATCTATGCTCACACCTTTAATCCGCGATTGAACCTCAGCATCACGGAGCGATTCCGGGCCGGTATCGAGCCAGAGCTGGTGGAGCAAATCTCCGGTGTTCCCATCGTCACGCGGCAACGTGGTGATTATTTCTATAACAGTATATCGTCAACGCTGACCTACAGTCTGTCGCGGCGTTGGAGCCTATCGTTGGGTGGCGGTTGGGAGCGCTGGATGTTCGACGAAGAATCCGTGGCGCTCGTCAACGATCGTGACAGTTACTCCGCCAGCGTGGGAGCAAACTATTCGTTGTCGCCGCGCACATTTGTGGGTGGCAATTACCGCTACGGCAGCACCTTCTATGAGGACCCCAGTGCGGATGGCGACCGCGACACGGAGAGCCACAGTCTGTTTGCCAATTTCTCGCACCGGTTCACTCCCAAGCTTGGGTTGTCACTGGATGCAGGCGCATCCATGGCAACATTTGCCGATGGCACACAGGACCCAACTCCGCTGTTCGCGCTCTCGCTTGGATACAGCTTGACCCCACAAAGCTCGATGAACTTTGGATTCAACTATTCGTTTTCGCTGACAGAAGTGGCGCAATACCAGAGTTCGGATGTAGCCACGATTTTCCTGTCGGCCAATCACCGGTTCGGGCGGAAAGTGTCTGTCAACGGCTCTATCGCCTATTCCCGCAGCACGTATGACAATCCGGGTCCGTTGGCGCCTCCGACCACTCCCACGGGACTGAAGGAAGAAACGTTTCGGTTTGGGCTTGCGGCGAATTATGATTTTACCAAGTGGGTTTCCGTCAACCTCGCATTCACGCATGAAGAGGTTCTCTCCGATCTGTCCGGTCGCAGCTATGACCGGAATCGAGTATCCATGGGAATGCGATTTGCCTACTGATGGCCCGTGTCACCGGATTTTCACTTCACATGTTAGAATCAGAGGGGTAAGGTTGGCCGTTACGTTTTTAGAGGATTCATGGAACAAACAAACACAGCCCAAGAAGCACGACTGCATTTTCTGGATTACTGGCGCGTCATCAAGACACGCAAAGCGATCGTCATCGTTGTTTTTCTGCTTACCGTCCTGACCGTGGCGACGATCACGGCGTTCCAGCCGCGAATCTACTTCGCGGCCACCCGCATCAAGGTGGAACGCGAGGAAAAAGCCGTGATAGGTGTTTTCAGCAATCCGCAGTTTGCCAACTACGATCCCTATTTTCTTCAGACCCAGTACGAAATCCTCCAGTCGCAGAAGATTCTTCGTCCCGTCGTCGAACAGATGAAACTGGACAAGGCTTGGGGGCAGGGCGACATCCCGCTTCCCATGGACTTGGCGGTGAGACGCTTGAAGAGCCAACTGAGCGTTCGACGGTACCGGGACACAAGCCTGATTGAGATCGGCGTCTTTGACACTGACCGGCAGCGCGCGGCGGATGTTGCCAATATGATCGCCAGAGTCTTCGAGACCGAGCGTTTGGAAGTCCGGCAGGAGTTGATGATGAAAAGCATCAACAAACTCCGCGAGGAATTGGCGGCACAGGATGCCCGCGTGAAACAGGCACAGGCCAAAGTGGAAGAGTTGCGGCGCGAGCTAAAAGTACCGCTCGCCGGTCCGGTCAGGTTGTCCGACATTCAGTTGCAGCAACTGGACTCGATGCTGACGCAGGCCAAAGCGGAGTCGGTCAGCCGGGAAGCGCGACTGAAAGAACTGCGCAAACTGACGCCCAGCCAGCTTCGCAATGCCATCGCCACCGTGTTCAATGATCCCAATGTTCAAAGCCTGCTGCAAGCCGTGACGGACGCCGAATTGCGCCTCGAAGTGCTCAAGCAGGATTTCGGTCCCGACCATCCCACCGTGCGCTCCCAGCTTACCAGCTTGGAGAAATTGCGTGAACAGATGGATGCCCGACTCGACGGCATCATCCGCGGGTTCGAGGTCGAGTATGAAATGGCGCAAGCCCGCGTGGACGTTCTCCAGAAGCAGTTCGACGAAGCCAAGAACGCCGCCATGGCGATGGAAGAGGAGCGATTCCTGCCGTTCCGAAACGCCCAACGCGCCGAGGAGTCGGAGACACGATTGTTTGAAGCCCTCAAACAGCGGCTTCAACAGGAAAGCACCGACATCCAGATGCCCCGCAGCCCGGTGGAGATGATTGACGTGGCGGAAGTGCCGCTCGGGTACGTCAAACCCAATCTCTGGCTCAACATCAGCATCGGCGCCGTTGTGGGCATTATCTTGGGCGTTGGTCTGGCCTTCTTCATCGAGTTCCTCGACACCAGCGTCAAGAAGGTTGAGGAAGTCGAGCGTTACCTTGGCCTGCCGGTGCTGGGTGTGGTGGCACAGGAAGGCGGTTTGATCAGTAATGGCCAGGCGTCCGGCGCGCATATCGAAGCGTACCGGATGTTGCGCACCAACATCGAGTTTGCCAAGGGCAACAGCGCCCTCAATTCGCTGGCCGTGCTCAGCGGCGGCGCCGGCGAAGGGAAAAGTTTCACCACGGCCAACATCGCCTGCACCTATGCCCAGCATGGCGCGCGGGTCCTGGTGGTGGACAGCGACATGCGGCGCCCCTCCATCCACACCGCTTTTGGCGTGAACAATGAGGTGGGGCTGGCTGAATACCTGGCCGGCAAGAAAACCGTCAACGAGATCATCCTGCCCACCAATGTGGCCAACGTTTGGATGATTCCGGCCGGCAGCGCCAGCGCCACCAAAGGCGCGTTGCCCATGCTCACATCCGACCGGATGAACGAACTGATCCAACAAGCAGCCAAGACAGCCGACATCGTCCTCTACGACACGCCCCCGGTCCTGGCGGTGAGTGATGCCGCCGTTGTCGCGCGCGAAGTGGGCACGGCCATCCTCGTCATTCAACATCGCCGCTACCCGCGCAACATGGTCAAACGCGCCCGGCAGGTCATCGAGAATGCCGGAGGCAATCTGCTGGGTGTTGTCGTCAACAACGTCCACACCGAGCAAGACGATTCGTACTACTATTACCACGATCACTACGAACACTATCAGCGCAAACTCGAAACCACACCGGCGCAGACCGCCAAGGCTGCAAAATCCACGCCGCCGGACAAAGTCGAAATATCGGGCGAATACTGAGTCGTTCCCTGTCAAACATCAGGCACACCATGATCAACGCTACCGCCACACGGATCCTTGCCGGCTTGAAAGCCACATGGCAACCGGCTCACTTTTTCGGCATCAGTCTCCTTTTCGGGGCGATGCTTGTTCTGACCGGTTGTTCTTCAACCAACCCAAGTTCAGGAGCTGCGCCCCAGGCCCAAGCGGCAGAGGTGCCGGCGGAAAGCCGTTTGCGCACCGGCGACCAGATTCAAGTTCGGGTGGATGCCGGTCTTACCACGGGTGGCGCGCAGAACTATGACCTTGTGGTTGATGAAAACGGCAACATCGCGTTGCCCCTGGTTGGCACGGTTCGCGCCGTCGGCTCCACCTCGGCTGAACTGGCCTAGCGCATCCAAGCCCACTATGTCCCGCGTTTCTACATCCGTTGCCATGT